>JAYKIZ010000153.1:0-4167 GCA_035285965.1 Cyanobacteriota bacterium
GCGCCGACCAGCCCGAGGCCAGAGCTAAATAATTAAAGCAATCTCCCCCAAAGGCGGAACGACGACACCGGCGCTGAAAAGTCTCGGCGATTTGCTTCTGTTTTGGAGTGGTAAACATCAAGGGAGTGGTGCTACAGAGACAAGCGTCCTCTAAGCTCTCTTGGGTTTCGCCGACGTAGGCGTTAACTATCGGCTCCCCCTGCCAACGGCTGACTTCCCCCCGGACGCCCTGCCAGCGCTCGCCGGTAATGGGTTGATCGGCGACGCCCAACAGGGGTTGATTATCGGCGTCGGTTAAGCCGATTAAAACGCCGAAGAGGGGAAAGCCCCGCGCAAAGGAAGAGGTGCCGTCCAAGGGATCAATGACCCAGGTATAACCGCTCTGGGAAGGGAGATTTTCTCCTTCTTCCCGAATGACGCCGTCCTCGGGCAAGGTTTGCGCCAAAAGCCTGACCATCGCCTCCTCCGCCTCTAGATCCGCCGCCGTCACCAGCGCCGAAATCAGGTCTTTTTTCGTTTCCGCAAACAAATGGGAACGCCGAAACTGAGCGCGAATGACGGCGCCAGCGGCGTCCGCAAGTTGGTGGGCTAGGGTTAGGCGGCGCTTTAAATCATCCATAGAAGGGGATTACAAAATGCGAAAACGCTTTCCCAGAGACCTGAGAATGATCCTTCGATTGTGCCATAGACGGCGCTGGCGGAAATTCTCGCCTATACTGAGGGCGTCCAAAATCTTGCCAGCCGGGTTATGACCTCTAAGCCCCTTTGGGAAACGCTTCTGCAACCCTTTTTCCAAACCTTTCTCATTGATCAAGAGGAACTCGGCATTCTCAAGGCCGAGATTGACTGGCCCGCGGGTTTGGCGGACTTCGGCGCCGGGGAGAACCAGTACCCGGACTATTACAGCGGCTCTAATTTCCACGGCATCGAAGGGGGTTATCTCACCCAATCCGCCGCCCTGACCTACGATCCGATTACCCGCTACGTTCTCCCGCCCAACGAAGATTGGGTCAGACAAGGGTTAATCAACCGTGTTGGCGGCGCTCCTCGACGGATTTTAGATCTCGGTTGCGGCACCGGAACCCAGACCCGAATGCTGAAACGGGCCTTTTCCCAGGCGGAAGTGACGGGGTTGGATCTGTCTCCCTATATGCTGACCTTCGCTCGTCATCAGGCCGCTCGGGAGGGTTTAACCCTTCAGTGGCGTCAGGGTAGGGCGGAAAAAACGCCCTTCAGCGCCGAATCCTTTGATCTCATCACCGCGGCGCTACTGTTTCATGAAACGCCTCCTCCCATTACCGAGGCGATTTTAAAGGAAGCCTTTCGTTTACTCAAGCCGGGAGGACAAATTCTCATTCTCGACGGCAACCAACAAACCCTGCGCCGGAGCGCTTGGCTGACCCGAATTTTTGAGGAACCCTACATCCAAGATTACGCCCAGGGGGATTTGCTCTGTTGGCTCCGTAACGCCGGCTTTGAGGCGGCCGCCACCTATAACCATTGGCAAATTCATCAAGTGACGGAAGCCCGTAAACCCCAGCCCATTGTTTTGACCCCGACCTGGAGCCAAGGGTTCGCCTGGGCGGGGGGATCCTTAGGCGCGTAGCGGTCTAGGAACGGCGCCGGGGGTCTCGGTAGAGTACCCTGTAAATAATAAAGAAAGCGCCGTTGCCACTGAATTTGTTTAATGCTTAGCCAATTTCGTTCCCGTTATCCCCAGGGCAGTTTAACCAGCGATCTCCTCGAAATTGATCGCGGTTTGTACCTCGTTAAAGTCACCGTTCAAGTAGAGGGAATCATTCTCGCCACCGGACTGGCGGCCCAGCCGAGTTTGGAACAAGCCGAAGATCTGGCCCGCTCTCGGGCGCTAATGACCCTAAATTTAGAGATTACGCCAGAAATTCCGGCCCCTCCCCTCCCCGAGCCGCCAACTTTAACGGCGCCGGTAGCGGCCCCGCTCCCGCCAGAACCAGAGACTCAACCCTTGTCTCCTCCGCCAGAAACAACGCTCCCAGAAGTCGCGCCTCTCCCCCCCGAGCCGGAAACGCCCTCTGCGGCCCCCGTTATTGAGACCAGAGATTTAACGGTTTCCCCCCCGCCGACACCCGAGCTGGAGAGCATTGTTGATATTACCAAGGCCTTGCCTTTACCCATTCCCGAGCCCCAGCCCAAAACGAAAACCAAGAAAAAAGACCCTCTTCCAGAAGTCTTGCCCGAGCCGGAACCCATCCTCGAACTGACTCCGCCCCCTGAGGAAAGCAACGGCGATAACGGCCACAGCGCCGAGGCGGAACCCGATTTACCGCGAATGACTTGGACAGCGCCGGAAGCGGGAATTGGCCTCGAGGCGCCGGATACCAGTCCAGAAGAGCCAGAAGCTGGGGAAAGCTTAGATTTTGCCGACATCATCGCCCGCAGTAATATCGAGCTAAAGCGTCTCGGCTGGACCAGCGAACAGGGGCGCAATTACCTCTTGCAGACCTACGGTAAGCGCTCTCGTCAACTCCTCTCCGACGAAGAGCTATTGGAGTTTGTCCAATACCTAGAAAGCCTCCCCAACCCCTAAACAGATGACAGATGTACAGATGACAGATGACAGAGAGCCGCCAACGCCTCACTAATCTGATAACTGGTATCTGATATCTGAACTAAGCGTCTAAATCTTGAAACAAGGCTGTGCTCAGATAGCGCTCTCCAAAACTGGGTTGAATCATGACAATTAATTTGTCTTTATTTTGGAGGCGCCGGGCCACTTGAACGGCCGCGCAGAGCGCCGCGCCGCTGGAGATCCCAGAGAGCAGGCCTTCCTGGCGGGCGAGACGGCGCCCATAATCCATCGCCTCCTCATCGGCGACGGTAATCACTTCGTCAATTAAGTCGACGTCTAAGACCTCCGGCACAAACCCGGCGCCGATACCCTGAATTTTATGGGGCCCCGGAGCGCCGCCAGAGAGAACCGGGCTGTTTTGGGGTTCCACGGCGATGACTTGAAAACTGGGCTTACGGGCCTTCAGCGCCGAGGCGACGCCGGTGAGGGTGCCCCCGGTGCCCACGCCAGAGACAAGAATATCCACGGCGCCGTCGGTGTCTTCCCAAATTTCTTCGGCGGTGGTCAGGCGGTGAATTTCCGGATTGGCGGGGTTTTTAAATTGCTGGAGCATATAGGCGTTGGGCAAGGACTGGGCCAGTTGCTGGGCCCGACGGATACAGCCCCCCATGCCCTCGGCGCCAGGAGTGAGTTCCAATTTGGCTCCGTAGGCCCGGAGCATGGCTCGGCGCTCCTGGCTCATGGTTTCCGGCATGGTGAGGATGAGTTGATAGCCTTTAGCGGCGGCCACCATGGCAAGGGCGATGCCGGTGTTGCCGGAGGTGGGTTCTACTAACAGAGTTTCCCCCGGAGTAATTAGACCGTCTCGCTCGGCTTGGTTAATCATATTGACCCCAATCCGGTCTTTAACAGAGGCGGCAGGGTTCATGCCTTCTAATTTGACGACAATACGGGCTAGGCAATTTTCCGCCTGGGGAATGCGGTTCAATTCCACGAGGGGCGTGCGGCCAATCAGTTCGGTGACGTTGCGGGCGATTTTCATGGATTAGGGAGATAAGGGGGCTAACTTTCGCATCTTACAAAGAAAAACCCCGCCGGAATCGGCAGGGTTTAGGAAACTTAAGATTCTAAGTTAAGCGAGGGCTTGGCCTAGAAAGTGAAGGTGCCCCGCAGGGTGCCGATGACGGCGTCCTTGGCGTTGGTGGTCTGCTCCGGTTTGGAGATCCAGATCACGCCGGGGGTCAGGGAAAGGTTGTCGGTGACTTGGTACTTGTAGAAGAGTTCCACTTGCACCGGGTTGGTGGCGGGTAGGTTGTAAACGCCGCCGAGGGTGTTACTCAGACCGCTGATGTAGGGTTGCACACCGGCGAAGATCCCCAGAATGTTCCCTTCTTTCCCGAAGTCGGGGAGCGCGATACCGCCGCCGTAGGTCCAGATGTCGCCGTTGTCTTTACCGATCAAGGTGACGTTGGTGTAGCTTCCGTAGGCGCTGAAGCTAATCCAGTCCGCAGGACGGATCGCGGCTTGAATACCGTAGCTGTTGGTTTGTTTGCCGCCAAAGTCAAAGGGGTTGACTTGGTTGCCGAAGCTACCGTCGGCAGTGTTGGCAACAGCGTTGT
>JAYKIZ010000154.1:0-3788 GCA_035285965.1 Cyanobacteriota bacterium
CCACGGCCCGCAACGTCTCAAAATTTCGCCCCAAGACCCCCATCCTAGCGGTGACGCCCCATGTAGACGTCTCTCGGAAACTGCAATTGGTCTGGGGCGTTAAACCCTTGCTGGTGTTAGACCTGCCTTCCACCACCCAAACCTTTCAAGCGGCCATCAACGTCGCCCAGGAAAGCGCCGATTTGCGGGACGGGGATTTAGTGGTGATGACGGCGGGCACCCTCCAAGGGGTGGCGGGTTCGACGGATTTAATTAAGGTCGAGGTGGTGAAAGCGATCCTAGGACGGGGCGTGGGCATCGGTCAGGGCGCCGTCAGCGGCCGGGCAAGGATCGCTAGCAATCCCAAGGATATTAGCCAGTTCAGCGCCGGAGAAATTCTAGTAGTGCCGGGCACCAGCGCCGAGTATGTGGAGATGATGCGCAAGGCCGCGGGGATTATCACCGAAGACTCCAGTCTCAGCAGTCACGCCGCGGTCATTGGTCTGCGTTTGGGGGTGCCGGTGATTGTGGGCTTTAAGCAAGCGACCCAAACCATCCGGGACGGCTCCATCGTCACCCTAGACACCCAGAAGGGATTGGTTTACTCCGGCGCTAAGGTGAGCGTCCTCAACAGCGACCATAGTTTACTCTCCTAAGCGCTTATGGATCTCTCCAGTGGTTTACCAGTTTTTCTCGTCACCCTCCGGGAGGGGTTTGAAGCGGCGCTGGTGATCGGCATTGTCTTCGCCTATCTGCAAAAAGCGGGGCAAACCCGTTTAAACCGTTGGGTCTATCAGGGGATGGCTGGGGGAGTTGTCGCCAGCGTTCTGGTGGGTTTTTTGCTGGCGGGCATTCTCCAGGGCGTCAGCGCCTCCCCCAGCCCCTATACGCCGATTCTTAAACAACTCTTGGCGGCGCTCTTCGGGATCTTGGCCATCGCTCTCTTAAGTTGGATGTTGATCTGGATGACTCGCCAAGCCCGGAATTTAAAATCCCAGGTGGAAGCGGACATCGCCGAAGCGCTGGCCCGGGAACAGGCCGGGCGCCTGGTGGCGCTGGCGGTTTTCATCGCCGTGCTTCAGGAGGGATTTGAAACGGTTTTATTTATCGCCGCCCAGGCCCAGTCCGGTTGGCGGGGGCCAATCCTCGGCGCCGTGGCGGGGGTGATGGGCGCCGCTCTCTTGGGTTATTTGCTGTTTAATGTGGGCTTAAAGTTTGATTTGCGGCGCTTTTTCCAAGTTCTCGGCGTCTTGCTCTTACTGGTCATCGGCGGTTTGCTGATTGGGACGCTCAAGAACCTCAACGGCGCCGTCGAAACTTTAAGCGCCCTCATTCCCGCCTACCGTTCCTGGTGCTGGACTCCGGGGGACTCCTGTTTGCTCGGCCCTCTGGTCTGGGACGGCGCCAACTTTTTACCCGACGGCAAGTTTCCGGGGATTCTCCTCAAGGCGCTCTTGGGCTACCGCCAGAGTCTTTACCTCGCACAAGTCGGCGCTTATGGGCTGTTTTGGCTAATTGTCGGCGGTTTGTATTTTTCCCAAGGCGGGAAAACCCGAGCCGAAAAAGCGCCTCAATCCTAGACCTTTAGACAAGTTTGCATCTTCTCCCTAGTGAGTCAGCCAATCTTTTAGGGTGGCTTCCCAATCCTGTTTCAGGGGCGCCAGCGCCGTTTGCAGAATAACCCCTTGATTATCGGCGCTAATCGTTAAAATCCCGTCTTCCGTCACCGTCCCTAATCGTTGCCAACCGGCGCCGAGGGTTTCTTCGAGGTAAGACTCCCAAGGGTCTTGATCCTCCGGTTTAACGGAAACGAGAATTCGGCTCGGCGCTTCGCCAAAGAGTAGGGTATCTAAGCGCTGTCCTTCGTCTGGAGTTAACGTTAAGGCGGCGCCGTAGGGCGTCTGGAGGCAAGCTTCCGCCAGCGCGACGGCTAGGCCCCCCTCGGCGCAATCGTGGGCGGACTGAATCCATCCCTGGCGAATACCGTGGCGACCGGCGCTCTGTACCCGTTTTTCCTGATCAAAATCCAACTGGGGCGGACGACCGGCGACAGTCTGGTGAATCAGCGCTAGATATTCGGATCCCCCGAGGGTATTTTGGTCGTTATGACCCAGTAAGTAAATTAAATCCCCGGCCCGGCGCCAACTTTGACCCACGACCCGGCTTAAATCCGGGATTAAACCCACCATGCCGATGACCGGCGTCGGGTAAATGGGCTGGGGTTTGCCTTCGCTATCTAAAGTTTCGTTATAGAGGGAGACATTGCCGCCGGTGACGGGGGTGTTTAACTCCCGACAGGCCTCGGCGATTCCCCGACAGGCCAGCGCCAGTTGCCAATAGCCCACGGGATTTTCGGGACTGCCAAAGTTTAAATTATCCGTCACCGCCAAGGGTTCGGCGCCGACGCAGGTCAAATTGCGGGCCGCTTCCGCCACGGCTAACTTGGCGCCTTCGTAGGGATCGAGGTAAACATAACGGCCGTTGCAATCGGTGGTGGCCGCCACTCCCAGCCGACAGTCCTGGGGATTCGCGTCCAGGGGCCGAATGCGAATCACCGCCGCGTCGGCGCCGCCGGGAAATAATACCGTATTATTTTGCACCTGATGGTCATACTGGCGATAGATCCAGCTTTTAGAAACCAAATTGGGACTTTGCAGGAGTCGGCTTAAAATTTCGCCCCAACTTTGACCCCCGATCCCTGTGAGTTGGGCCTCAGGCAAAGCGGCCCTCGTCCAGGTCCAAGCTTTCTGAGCGTAAGCCGGCGCTTCGGCCAGTAGCTCCCGGTGGTAAATCGGCGTATTGTCCGCCAGCGCCGTAGCGGGAATTTCCGCCGCGATCTCTCCGTGGAAGAAGATGCGGACAATGGGTTCAGCGATCACCTGTCCGGCCACCACCGCTTGCAGACCCCAACGGTGGAAAATCTCGATTAATTCCTCTTCCCGACCCTTCTGGGCCACAAACAGCATCCGTTCCTGGGATTCAGACAGTAAATATTCGTAGGGAACCATCCCTGTTTCCCGGGCCGGAATTTTGTCTAAATCTAACTCCACCCCCACTCCGCCCTTGGCGGCCATTTCCGCAGTGGAGCAGGTCAAGCCCGCGGCGCCCATATCCTGGGCCGCGACCACAGCGCCGGTCTTAAAGGCCTCTAAACAGGCTTCCACCAGGGATTTTTCCAAAAAAGGATCCCCCACCTGCACCGCTGGCCGGTCGTCCAGAGATTGATCCGTCAATTCGGCGCTGGCGAAACTCGCGCCCCCCATACCGTCCCGCCCCGTGGTGGAGCCGACGTACAAGACTGGATTGCCCACTCCCGCGGCGCCGGATTTAACGATGGTTTCCGTTTCCATCAGTCCCAGCGCCATGACGTTAACCAAAGGATTGCCGGAGTAGGCGGGGTCAAAATAGGTTTCTCCGCCGACCGTTGGTACTCCAATACAATTTCCATAATGACTAATGCCTTCTACTACCCCCCGAACAATCCGCCGATTGCGGGCGTCCTCCAGGTTGCCGAAACGGAGGGAATTTAACAGGGCGATGGGGCGGGCGCCCATGGTAAAAATGTCCCGCAAAATCCCCCCCACCCCCGTGGCGGCGCCCTGGAAGGGTTCAATGGCGGAGGGATGGTTGTGGGACTCGATCTTAAAGGCCAACCGCAGACCCTGACCCAGATCCACCACCCCGGCGTTTTCTCCGGGCCCCACTAAAACCCGTTCTCCCGTAGTCGGGAAATTTTTCAGCAAGGGGCGGGAGTTTTTATAACAGCAGTGCTCCGACCACATCACTCCAAACATCCCCAGTTCGGCTTT
>JAYKIZ010000155.1:0-5842 GCA_035285965.1 Cyanobacteriota bacterium
CGTCCTCAATGCGGACTAAAAGATTAGCGCCGCTGAGGTAGCCCCGGTCGCCGATCTGACCGCCGGACTCGGCGTAGAAGGGGGTTTGGTCAAGAATAATCTGGGCGATGTCCCCGGCCTCCGCCTGTTCCCGCAGTTCCCCGTCGATTAAAACCCCCTGAACCACAGCGACAGTTTGGGACTGGTCATAGCCGAGAAACGCCGTGGGGTGAACGTCCTGAGCCAGGTGATCTAAACTCTCCTGCACCGTTAAATCCAAAGTCCGATGGGCGGCCTTAGACCGGGCCTGTTGTTCCGCCATTTCCCCCTCAAAGGCTTCCCGATCCACCGTCAAGCCCGCCTCCGCGGCGATTTCCTCCGTCAGTTCCAGGGGAAAACCATAGGTGTCGTAGAGGGTGAAGGCGTCGGCGCCGGAAATTTGCCCCGTCGTTCGGTTGATGATCTCTTCCAGCAGTTTTTCCCCCCGCTCCAGAGTTTTGAGGAAAGCCGCTTCTTCCCGAGCTAATTCCTGAAGAATGGCCTCCCGGCGCTCTCCCAGGTTGGGATAAACGTCTCCACCCAGTTCAATCACGGTCTCCGCCACTTTGGGGGTAAATTCCCCGCTCACGCCCAACAGCCGCCCGTGGCGAACCACCCTGCGGATCAAGCGCCGTAAAATGTAACCCCGGCCCAAATTGGAGGCGCTGACGCCGTCGGCGCTGAGATGAACCACGGCCCGGATGTGGTCGCCGATGACCTTCAGAGAGGTTTTTTCCGTTTCCGAGGCGGCGCTGTAGTCGATCTGGAGGATTTGAGCCGCGGTTTGAATAATGGGAAAAATTAAATCCGTTTCGTAGTTGTTGGGAACTTTTTGTAAAATCTGGGCCATGCGCTCTAGCCCCATGCCGGTATCGATATTCTGCTTCTCTAGGGGCGTTAGATTACCCTGGGCGTCCCGGTTATACTGCATGAACACCAGGTTATAAAACTCGATAAAACGGCTATCGTCTTCTAAATCAATCGTTTTATCCCCCAACTCCGGGCGAAAATCATAGTACAATTCCGAGCAGGGGCCGCAGGGGCCCGTGGGGCCGGAGACCCAGAAATTATCGTCAGCGCCCATTTTCTGAATCCGATGGGCGGGAATGCCCACCTCGTCCCGCCAGAGGGCGAAGGCCTCGTCGTCTTCCTCAAAGACGCTCACCACTAACCGCTCCGGGGGCAGTTTAAAGACTTCCGTGGACAATTCCCAAGCCCAGAGGATGGCCTGACGTTTAAAATAATCCCCAAAACTAAAGTTCCCCAGCATCTCAAAGAAAGTATGGTGCCGGGCTGTGCGCCCCACATTCTCAATATCGTTGGTACGAATACACTTTTGCGACGTGGTGGCCCGGGGAAACTCTGGGGTTCTCTGTCCCAAAAAAATGGGTTTAAAGGGCAACATCCCGGCGATAGTCAGCAGAACCGTGGGGTCTTCCGGCACTAAGGAGGCGCTGGGCAGAATTTGATGTTGACGCCGGGCGTAAAAGTCGAGGAAGGTTTGGCGGATCTGATTACCAGTAAGCGCGGGAGTCTGGGTCATGGGAGCGGGCGGGAAGACCATTATTTCGGTTTCTATTTTACAGGAGCGCCGGGGGTCTAGCGTCGAGTTCCGCCGTGGCGCGAGCTTTGCCCACGAGAAGACAGCGGCGCTGGTAGCGGTTCAAGAATCGCCGAAACTCCAAATCTTCATAACGGGGTTTTCCCTCAATCCAACTCTTCATATAGCCCCACCACATGGCAAGCCCGCCGATCAGGTAAGGCGGATGGGCAAAGCGGAAGACGGCGCTGGCCGTCATATAAAGAAAGTTAGTTCCCATAAAATACTGTCCAAAACCGTGGCGCATCCTCCCGACAAAGATATTGTCTTGACTGGAACCCATGGGCCGGAGGTGAAGGAAGCGCAACTCCAGATCGTCCCAGCTACAGGCGATCCAGCCCAGCATCCGACAACGGTGACAGTCGATGCCGTCCCACATGACCTCCCGGACAAAACCGCCAATATTTTGGAAGCAATCAACGCGGTAAAGTTTGGTCATGCCGACGGACATTTCATCGCCGCACTTTTCGCTAATCAATTCCGAACCCTGACTGAAATAAGGCTTACCGCTACAGGTGCCGATGCGGGGGTTTTCTTTCATTCTCTGTATTAGGATCTCAAAATAGCCGGGGGGAATCTCAAGATCTAGATCGAATTTACAGAGATAGTCAAATTGGGAAAGGTCAACAGCGTCTAACCCCGCGTAGAAAGCCTCGATCACTCCTGGCCCTACGGCTCGTTTTCCTCGGTCTTCGCGACGGACAATTTTTATCCAGGGGTGGGAGACGGCGTACTCCGCCAAAATCCCGGGGGTTTCGTCGCTAGAGCCGTCATCCACGATGACCCAAAGAGACGGCGGGACAGACTGGGCCAAAACGCTTTCGATGCAACGACGGGCGTATTGAGCTTCGTTGCGGCAGGGCGTAATCAGAACGTAGCGGTCGCTTGCGACGGCGCCAGCGGAGGGCGTCGGTTCGGAGGAAAGGCTATTCATGACGGGGTTAGGAGGCGAATGCGGCCAGAATTCTATCAAGGTTTTTTGAGGATGAAAACTCCTCCTCTATCTTTTGCCTTCCCGCCGCGCAAAGAGCGCCGCGAAATTGCGGATCCTTGACGAGGTTTTCGAGGCAATCGGCTAGGGCGTCGATATCGTTGGGGGGGATTAAGATACCGTTTTTTCCCGAGTCGATCAACTCCCGAATCGTGGGTAGGTCTCCGGCCACGACGCAGACTCCGGCGGCCATCGCCTCCATCAGGGCGACGGGAATACCGTCGCGGTCGCCGTCTTCGGAAACTCGGCAGGGGAGCGCAAAGACGTCCGTTTTCGCCATCAGAGCGGGGACTTCGCAGTTCGCCACGGCGCCGGTAAAAAAGACGGGAAGACCCTCCGCTTGGCGTCGCAATTTTTCCAGTTCCGGGCCGTCTCCGGCGATGACGCATTCCAGCGGAATGCCCTTTTTGACAAGGATGCGACAGGCGCCGATCAAGAGGTCAAAACCTTTTTTGGGCACGATTCGACCCAGACCGAGAATGCGGAACGGGGGGGCGCAACTCAGGGTAGCGGCTTCTTCCGGGATGTCCACCCCGCAACGGACAATGGGGTAGCAGTTATCCGGGCGTGGGCAGAGGGCGGAATACCATTCCCGGTGCCACTGGCTGATGCAAGCGACAAACTGGGCGCGGCGGAGTTTTTGTTCGAGTAGGCAACGCTCCCGGAAGAGATCGGCGGCGTGCCCAGTGAAACTAAAGGAGATACCGAGGCAGAAAGCGGCGTACATCCCGACGGTGGCGGGGGCGTGGGCCATGTGAATGTGCAGATGGGAATAGCCTTCTAGTTCCACCCGTTGGGCGAGCGCCATGGCGGCGAGGCACTGGACGAGGATTTTGGGTCTGGCCCGCCAGCTGACGTCTGCGGCGCTCAGGGAGTCCCCTAGGGCCAGACCGGCGACGGCGACGGCTCGTTTCGGATGGCGGAGGGAGAAAGACAAGGCGTCTGAAAGTAGGCGGTAAGGGCCCTCCCCATAGACCATGAGCGTCTGTTTGGCGAGATCGTCGAGTCGTTTTTCCCCGAGGTCTTTTTCTGGCGGGTAGAGCGACCCGGTTCCCACGGGAATCCCCCGCGCCCGTAGTCCCAGAGCCTCTTTGTAAACAAAGGTTTCCGAACGTTTGGGCAAAAATGAGCTGAGGTAGAAAAGTTTCATCGATTGTCCTACCTAAAACTAACGCGGTAGTTGATCCACTTCAAAATATTGATGAAATTTCTCCGTCACCTCTAGCCAGTAGGAGCGCCCTTCCGAGGAGCGCCGCTTACGGACAAAACCCCGCTCCACCAATTCCTTCACCTGTTGGTAGGCGCTACTCCCCCGTAGATCGATGAGGTCGGTTTGCAGAATGGGGCTTTTGAGGGCGATGGCCGCCAGGGTGCGGAGAGCGCCGGGGCCCAGTTCCGCGGGAACAAGGTCTTGGATGAGAGACTGGAAGGCGCTCCGCAATTGTAAACTGTAGCCGCCCTCCGTTTCTGCGATTTCCAGGGCGCTGTCCCGGTGGGCGTAGTCGTCTAGAAGTTCTAAGAGCGCCTCTTCCAGGGCGGCCCGGTCTTGTCCTAGGCGCTCGCTCAACTCCTTCAGGGAAACCGGGCGGGCCTGGAGATAGAGGAGGGCTTCAATTTGGGGGGCCAGACGCATCGAGGGGGGATAAAGGAGAACAGGGCGGGTAGGTAATCAGGCGGTCGCGACCTTCGCTTTTGGCTTGATAGAGACAATGATCCGTCAGGGCGATGGCTTCACTCAAGGAAAAGTCGGCGCTGGGAACCGCGCTAATACAGCCCATGCTCAGGGTAACATGGTCCGCGGCGAGGGAAAATTCATGGGGCAGGTTTAACTCCCGCATCCCCCGGCGAATCGTTTCCCCCACCCACTGAGCGCCGGAGAGAGGCGTGTCCGGGAGAACCACCATAAATTCTTCGCCGCCGTAGCGGGCCGCCAAATCCTTGGGACGGGAGACGCTTTGGGCGATCACCCGAGCGATTTCCCGCAGACAGACGTCCCCCGCGGGGTGGCCGTAGTGGTCGTTGTATTTTTTAAAGTAATCGACATCGATCAAGATTAAAGCGACCGGATAATTCCCCCGTTGGGCCGCCTGCCATTCCGTGGCTAAAACATTGTCCAATTGACGCCGATTGGCCAGTTGGGTCAGTTCGTCCACCAGGGCTAAGCCTTGCAATAATTGATTGGCCGCCTCTAATTGGAGCTGGAGGCGATTTTGATAGACTAGGCGCTTGACCCGTTGCCGGAGCACCGCCCAATGGATCGGTTTGGTGACATAGTCCATGGCGCCGGCTTCAAAGGCCCGGTCTACGGAGGCTTCGTCCTCCAGCCCCGTAATCATCAACACCGGACAATCCGGCTCCAATTCCCCCAGCGCCCGACAACAATCAAAGCCGTTCATCACCGGCATCATGGCGTCCAGGAGCACTAAATCCGGTCGGAGGCTCGGAAACAGCGCCAGGGCTTCCTGCCCTTGTTGGGCCAGGGTGATCTGGTGTCCCTCCTTTTGGAGATAAAGCCGCAACTGCATCCGCGTCACCGGATCGTCGTCCACCACTAAAATCTGGGCTGGGCGGTGTAAATCTTGCTTAAAGTCCGCCATGACGTCCCTAACTCCAAGCCGCTAACGCTTCTATGACTCCATAATACCGGCGCTGGAGGTCTTCTTTTTTTTGCTGAGGTTGGGAAATTTCTCCCTGACGGCCTTCAGTTTCTAGGGCTTTACAGGCTTCCGCCAGCGCCGACAGGCCGAGGGAAGCGCTGCTGGATTTAAGGGTATGGGCGGTTTTGACGACCTCGGGCCAATCCCCCGTCGCCAGCGCCGCGGTTAAACTGGCCATTAACTTCTCGCTTTCCTGTCGGTAACAGGTCACCATTTCCCCAAACAGTTGGGGATCTCCGCCGCAAAGATCGTCGCGGATAAATTCCAAAGTTTTGGCCTCGATCACCGGCGCGTCGGTCTCCGGCGCTTCCAGCCTTTCCCTCAGGGGTTTTAGCCCCATCAGTAGGGCTTGCAAATCGGCGATGACAATGGGTTTGCTGAGGTAGTCGTCCATTCCCGCTCGCAGGCACTCCTCCCGGTCTCCGGGCATAGCGTTGGCGGTCATGGCGACGATGCGGGGTTGGCGCTCCGGGGGAAACTCGGCCCGAATCCGGCGGGTGGCGGCTAAGCCGTCCAGTTCCGGCATTTGCACGTCCATTAAAATCACGTCGTAGGCCTTTTTCTGGAGCAGATCTA
>JAYKIZ010000156.1:0-10016 GCA_035285965.1 Cyanobacteriota bacterium
TCATTTCCAGGGCGAAGAGATCGGCGCCGGCCCGAAAAAAGCGCCCGAAGCTAGAGCCTTGGGTGGGTTGGGCCAGAATTAAAACCTGATTATTGGCTTCCTGGCGAATGCGGACTTGATAAAGGGGGCTATTTTCCAATTTGGGGCCCTGAAGTCCCTGGGCCACCTGGGCGTTATCCACCCGGATTTCGTACTCCCCCGTCAAGCGGTTGAGATTGCCCCGGGCCTGGATGGGGCGGTTAGCTCGAATCAACAGTTGGCGATTATCCCGAGTCACGTCTAGGCCGGTAATAATTGCGGCGCCGTAGGGCAGGGTCGTCCTCGGCGGTTGGGGGCTAACCTGGGCCAAACCTCCGGAAGACGGCGCCGTCGGCCGAGCCGAGGCGCTCCCCCCCTTTGGGAGCAGGATAATTCCACCTCCCACGCGACTGTAGTAAGCCTGCCAGGTTTCCTCGGTAGAACTGACGGCTAAATTCAGTTGAGGCGGGTTTTGGTCGGAGCCGAACTGAATAGCGCTGACGCCATATTGATTAATAGCCACGGTCTGCCCCAACAATTCCCTTGGCAATTCGGCGCCGGGGAGGGCGAAGGCGATAATTTGCTCCCTGGGGTTGCGGTTAACGCGGATTTGACTATTCTCGCCGTTGCGGTTTAGACGCACGAACAGCCCGTTTTGGGTGACCTGCACGGCGCCGTTGCCAGAACTGGTCGGTCGGGGCGCGGCGCTTTGGGGCGGCGCCTGGGGATTAGACGGCGCTTCCGTCGCCCGCTGGGGGGTGGGCATTTCCACGGTCCATTGGGTCGGGGTAATGCCCCGCACCTTCACCTGCTGGGGATCGACGGTGTAGCCCGGCGCGATTTCAATCACGAGACGGGTCGTAAAGGGGTCAAACTGGGCCACCCTCAAGTTGGAGACCAGACCGCCAATGGGCTGATTGACCGTGGGGCGCCCCAGGGTCGTGCCGGGGAGATCCACCACGATGCGGGTCGGGTTCGGAATCAGTTGGGCCGTCGGTTGCACCCGGGTTTCGGTATAAAAGGTCAGGCGATTTTGGCCGGGATCGAAGCGCCAGGAGAGGAGTCTTCCCGCCAGCGCCGGAGCGGCCCAAAATAGCGACAGCGCCGCCAAGGTCAGAACAAAACTGGCAAATCGAGACATATCGCCTCCTCGACTAGAAAAATTTCCGTAGGAACCGCGTCTAAGTCCCATTGATCTTAATTGCATCTTAAACGACGGTTCTTGAGAGTGGGAGCCGTCTGGTTTTGGCCTTGGGAGATGGTAACGGTTAAAAGGGCAGAATGCAAGTCAAACCCCTAGGGATGCTCCGGGAACACCCGGTGGGGCAAGCCGTGGGCGATGAGATCCACGGGGCATTGATAGGCTTGCTCAATCATCTCCGGGGTCAGGAGCCGGTCGCCGTGGTAATACAAGCGCCGATTGAGGCAACCCACGGTTTTGACGGCCCGGGAGACGGCGGCGAGGTCGTGGGAAATCAAGATAATAGTCAGGGTTTGATTCAGTTCCTGAAGCAGGTCGTAAACGCTCTGTTGGATCTGGCTATCCACATTGGCGGTGGGTTCGTCCAGCAGAAGAATCTGGGGTTCGGAGGCGAGGGCCCGGGCAATATAAACCCGTTGGCGCTGCCCCCCGGAGAGATCCCCTAGGGGACAATCCTGAAAGTCCAACATTTTCACTTGCTCTAAGCAGCGGGCCACAATGGCGTCGTCCTGGGCGGTGTAGGGCTGAAAAAGCCGGCGCCGTCCCAGGCGGCCCATACGAACCACCTCCGCCACCGCGATGGGAAAGGCCCGGTCAAACTCTAAGCTCTGAGGCACATAGCCCACCCAGCGCCGGGCCTGGGTCACGGGGCGGTCTAAAAGGCGAACGCGACCCCGTCTGGGTTTAATTAAGCCTAAAAGCACTTTTAACAGCGTGGTTTTGCCGCCGCCGTTGGGGCCGATAAGGCCGATAAAATCCCCGGGCTGAACCTGAAAATTAACCGCTTCCAGCGCCGGCGTTTGGTCATAGTAAACCCAAACGTCCTGGAGATCGATAACGGGGGTCATTCGGGACGGGGGGCTAGGGTGGAGAGGCTTTGGGCGAAAGCTTCGGAAACCTTCAGTAAGTTGGCGGACCAGTCCGGCGCCAGATCGTCGATGAGAACCACCTCCGCGCCAATTTCCTTGGCGATGGTCTCGGCGCTTTTGGGGCTGAGTTGGGGCTGAGCAAAGATCACTTTCACCCCTTTTGTCTGGGCGGTTTTGATCAACCCGGCCAACTCTTGGGGACTGGGTTCCTGCCCCTCCGCTTCGATGGGGATTTGCCGCAGGTCGTAGGCCTGGGCGAAATAACCCCAGGCCGGATGGAAGACGATGAATTGGCGGTTTTTCAGTCCCGCTAGATTCTGGCGAATTTGTTGGTCTAGGGCGTCGATTTCCGCCAAAAAGGCTTGTAAATTGGCTTGGTACTCCGCCTGGTTCTCAGGATCGACCTGGACTAAACCCTCGTAAATATTTTGGGCTTGGATTTTGACCAACTCCGGCGCTAGCCAGATATGGGGATCTAGCGCTTGAGTTTTTTGTCCCGCCGTCGGCGCTTCCGGATCTTCGGGATGGTCGTGGTCATGCTCCTCTTCGGCTCCGTGATCGTGGCCGTGGGGGACTTCCTCTAGGGGCGTTATGCCTCGGGAGGAATCGATAAAGAGCAAGTTGGGGTTGACGCTCCTAAATTTCTCCAGCCAGCGTTTTTCCAACCCCAAACCCACTTGCACATAAGCCTTGGCTTGACTCAACGCCTGTAACTGCCGGGGCTTCGGCTCGTAGGTGTGGGGATCGCTCCCCGGCTCCACCATGACGTTAACCTGGGCGCCGTCTCCGGCGATTTTCTCCGCAAAATAGCGCTGGGGCAGAATACTGACGGCAATTTGCAGGGGCGGCTCCGGCGCCGGTTGGGGCAGGCAGGCGCCGCAACCCAAGGCCAAACCCGCCCAGAGGAGCCAAAACCCCCTGACCTTGAGTCGTAAATGCCCCCTAGGGGGTATAACGGAAGAAGGATTAAGCAAATTAGCTTCCTCAACAGTAGTGATAACTATTATCATTTTCTCTATCTTACCCTAGGGAAAGCGCCTTGTCTCCAGCCGACCTCTCCAGTCTCACCCGCAACCAAAAACGGGTTCTGTTGAAGCTTCAGCAACAGAGCCAACCCCTTTCGGCCCAGGATCTCTACGTGCTCCTGCGTCAGGACACGCCCCTGGGTCTCGCCACGGTCTATCGAATTCTGGACGCCCTCAAGCTCAAGGGTTTAATCCAACATCAGGTCACTCTTCAGGGGGAATCCCTTTATCAGACCATTGAGCGGGATCGTCACGCCCTCACCTGTCTCGACTGCGGGCGCTCCTTTCCTCTAGAGGGTTGTCCTGTGCGGGAACTGGAGCGCAAACTGCAAGCCCAGGGGTCTTTCAAAATTTACTACCACACCCTAGAATTTTTCGGTCTCTGCGGCGTCTGCGCCCAGAAAGCGGAGTAAATCCGATACGAAATAAATCTTGATCCCCCCTACCCTCCTTGGAAGGGGGGGGCTAACCGGAGCTTATTCGTTATCTGTTTAGAGACGCTATTGAGAAGAAATTTCAAGCCCTGTCTAACAACCTCTAACTGATATAGTCATCGCAAATCGTTTATGAATCTTGTCCCCATTCCAAAGTTTGACCACCCCGTCAGGCTACGCCTGCCACCCCTCCGGGGGAGGGGAATTAAGCTCTAACACATTAATTTGAAGATTCCCCTCCTGTGGAGGGGTGCCCCGAAGGGGCGGGGTGGTGAATCTCCCTTTGAGCATAAGGAGCTTGATTTACGAATCATCTACGACTGCTATATCTGGTATCTGATCACTAGACAAATCCGATAACCTCGCTTTGGCCACGATGGGACAAGGGTTTGAAGTTAATTTCTGGAGATGTCTACTGAAATCTCTCACCCAAAGGCTCGGCCAATGTGGAACCAAATCAAAATGAAGGTGACGCTAAAAATGACTAAGCCTAGAATCATTTTGACGGCGCTCTTCCAGGCGCTCAAGCGCCGTTGGTCTTTGGCTTGAGTCACTTCTTTACCCAGGTTAATTTTACTTTCCCCTAGACGGCGCTTGAGGATGTCCTTCAGCGCCGGCGCCGGTTGTGTTAAATCTTCCGATTTTAGACCGAGGGAGCGCCCGAGATTAACCAGTTGTTGGGGATTGGTTTCGGCGCTGATTAATGCCTCCAGTCGCTGAATTTCCGCCACCCGTTGGGTCTGTTTACCGCTAATTTCCAAGTCAAAACCCCGCAAAACTCGATGAGTGTTGTTAAAAACCAAAACCGTGGCAGTTAGGAAAAGAATCGCCATGGCCAGTAGTAGCCAACGCAGGAAGCGGAGAAAAACCGTCTCATAAAAACGAACGTCCTCAGAATTATCCCGATAATAACGGGAGAGCACAAAGCCTAGGCCAATCAGAAAAGCGAGGGAGTGTTGGATAAAATTGCCAATGGTTTGCAGTTCCCAAGCCGGATTTTGGAGTTGCAGAGGAATTAGACTGAAAATAAAATCCAGCAGGGAGACGAAGACAATGGCATAGCCAATAATGGGCATCAACCCGGTTAAACTGTGGACGCTAGTTTCAGTGAAAATAAACTCTACATTAATTAGGCTAAAAAATAGGAAAAAGTTATTCAATAAATTTGCAAAAAATAGACCAATGTTCTCTAAAATTTCCATAGAAAATGAAGCCAAAAAATAAACCTAGGATTTAGGATAACCGACTTTTACGTATATTCGCTTAAGTAATGTCCGGGTTGTGACCCTCGGGTCTGATATCTGCATCCTTTGGCGCGCTGAGGGTAATCGAGGTCGTTGATGACGGCGTCAGCGATGCCCGACTTTTAAACCTGAGAGTGGACGGAAAACTGGGCTTTGGCCCAGATCAAAACACTAGTATGCTTATTAATATCTTTGTTGTCACCCTAGCGGGAGATGGGAGCACCTCACTTTTGCAACTAGTACGGCTCAAACCTTGACCCTCATCCTTAAATCCCTTTCCCTCCTTCGACAGGCTCAGGAACCGGGGAGAGGGACTTTAACTCCCCTTCTCCCGCTCTGGGAGAAGGGGCTGGGGGATGAGGGCAAAATCTCGGTAAACTGAGGGAATCTCCGTCCCTCTTTTTTTTTGGGTTGATCCTATGGTATTGTCTCGTCTTTTTTCCCCCTTGAGGCTGCTGAACTTGGGTCTGGGTCTTCTCCTGTTGATGGGCAGTTGGCTGGCGGCGCCGGCGGCCTGGGCGCTGACGGAAATTCCCCTCAAGAGCGTCCAATACAAAGACTGTCCTCCGGCCTTAGCCCAGGGGAGCGTCCTCAGCGGCTCCAACGACCCGGCTAACTGCTTTTTAATCACCGGAACAGCGGTCAATAAAACAGGCAAAACCGTGTACGACGCCGACGTCTTTGGCCGCATCTACGACGCCAACGACGAGCCGGCCCTGCAAAACCGGACTCGGGTCGGCAACATCGCCGAAATTCCTCCCGGAACCAGCGAATTTGAAGTGCGGATCAGCGTTCCCGCCGAGCAACCCCTACCCCTCCGCCTGGAACAGTTTAAAGCCGCGGGATTTACCGCCAAAATCCGTAGTCAGGCGCTTTAATGACCGCCGGTTCAAATCCTCAAGCGCTACAGTGAAGATTGGAAAGAGCCTTGTTCAAGCCTTGTTCTCAGCCCAATTACCGGCGTTTTTTCAACGTCCGCCCCAAGGACAAGGCCTTAAACCCATTTTTTGGTAAGCGTCGGCGATGGCCAATTTCCTTCCCCGGAATAGTAAGGGCCCTCCGGTTCCCACCCTGCTCTACGCGGGCGAATCGGGAGATCCGGGCGGTCAGGGCGGCGCCGCGGCGATTATTCTTTTGCCCAATGGCCAGCGCTTTACCGTTAGCCAGTTGTTGTCCTTCGCCAGCGCCGACGAGGCGGATTATCAGGCGTTGATTATCGGCCTGCGCAAAGCCCATCAACTCGGACTACAGAGGCTGACGGCGAAGGGCCACAGCGAAGTGGTGTTTAATCAAATCAACGGGCTAGCGGACGCTCGGGCCCCGAAACTGCGGGCGCTCCACCGGGAGGCCCTCCGGCTTCTGCGTCAGTTTGAGGGCGCCGCTTTAGAATGGATTCCCGCGGAGCAAAATCGTCCCGCCTGTCGGGCGGTGAGTCGGTGCATTGAGGAAGCCCTCGGGCTGGAAAGCGCCTCGGAGAAACGGACTCCCCCGGCCATCGCCCGCTTAATCCAACTGGGAGACCAGGCTTCGGAAACGGATTACAACGCCTTAGGCAAAGAGGTAGACGGATTTTCCCTCAAGTCTTTAACAGAATTGCGGCCCCTAGTGCCCCTAGGGGTTCAGGATATTATCGCCCTGCACTGGCAGGGAGAGGAAGAAGAACTTTGTCAAATGTACCGCTGGTATCTGCGGGGTCTCCCCCCGGATCTGGCCATTCGTAAAGTCAAACTGGAAACCCAAGCCCAGACTCCGCCGCTCCCGGAAAAACTGCCCTGGGAAGACCAACTTCAGGGAGAGGTTAGCGCCGAAAATTGGTTCTTTGAGTCTTTTCTAGAGGAGGCGCCGGAAGCGGCGCTGGAGCTTTTGCCCCAACCTAAGCCCCTGGGGCCCGCCTTTGAACCCCTAGAACAGGTGGAAGTTCCCCTAGAAGCGCTATTCATTCCCGGTCCTCCTCCCTCAGAGGAGTGGCAAGATCCCTTTAGCACAGCGACGGGAGAAGTGGAAGAGTCGGCGCCGGCGGATCGTAGTCGGGAAACCCTCCCTTCGGTGGATCGAGTCCAGCAAATTTTGGCCATGATCCTGCAACTGAGCGAAGCGGATAAAACCCGTCTAATTTCCGAGTTAGCCCAGTTTCCCGAATTAAGCAACGCCTTCCTGGCGGCCATCGCCCACCGTTTGCAACGGAAATAAACCATGACTCTCCAAGCTCAAGCCCAACGGTTAATCGAAAATACGCCCCCCCAGATCCTCGATCCCCAAATTATGGCCCAGACGGTCGTCCCTCTCCTGCTGACCCAGGCGGAAAAGCTAGCCTGCGCTCAGGCTTACCTCTGGGTCGGCGCCGGGGGTGAGTCGGTGATTCTCACCCTTCAACATCGCCAGGATCCAACCCAAATTCGGAAGGCGCTCTACGGTTTTGCCGATTCCATGGACGCCCGCCGCCACCCGGAGTTTGATCCAAAATCCATGACGGCGGCGGCAACGCCCATCTTAGACCTCCTTTTTCGCGTCTTGACCGACCCTGACATTGATCTCCTCTGTTTTTTCCCAGCGGGGGAGAAGGGACAAAATGTTATCGCCTTTGAGCGCCGAGACTTACAAAGCCAACTCAAACTCAGAGCGCTGGCCAATCGTTCCCTCATCGCCTAGAGCGTTGAAATTAACTGCAATTAAACTGTCTCTAGAGCCACCAGCGCCACGCCGAAACCGATAACGCCAATCCCCAGCCAACGTCCGGGGGGAATCCGCTCTCCTAGGAGAAAGCGCGCGCCCAGTAGACTCACGCCGTACCCCAGCGCCGTCGCGGGACGCACCAGACTAATATCGGCCCAACTCAGGAGGGAAAGGAAGCAGATAAAAGCGAGGGTCTGACAACTCACCCCTAGGAGAATGAGGGGATGCCGCAGAACTTGTCCAACCCAACTCAACACCGCCAGGGGCGACTGAAAGGAGATCGCGCCGATTTGCTTGGCGCCCCGGGCCGTTAGCAGATCGCCCGCAGAATCGGCGATCACCAAAATCAAAACCCCCAGCCAGAGCCGGGAGAGGATCAGCCCGGCGGGCAATAACCAGAGCGAGGGCAAGGACGACGGGGGCGCCGGGCGGCCGGAGCGGGATTCACTTTGATAAATGAGTCCCACCCCTAGGGCGATAACCAGCGCCGAAAGCCAACGCTGGGGAGAAACGCTTTCCCGGAGCAGTAGCCAAGCCAAAAAGGCGTTGACAATATAACTGCTGGCCATCAGGGGCATGACGACGCTGAGATCAAGACGGGAGACCGCGCTCAGGTAGAGAAATAGGGAGGCGACAAGCGTGGCGGCGCCGCCAATAATCCACGGACTGGTGAGCAAATACAGCGCCAACCGGCCCAAGCTTCCTAAATCGTAGGACTCTACGGCGCCGAAAAGTTTCATCCCCTGACTCAGTCCGATATCGCCGAGAACCTGAGTCGTCACCACCGCCAACAAAAGGACGATATTTTTCCAGGCCAGCCTTTGGGTTATTGGAGTCATCTCGACGGCTCAGCGCAGGCCCAAATACTTATGGGTCTGAAGGCTTAGGCGCCAATGGGGATGACTCAGAATATAGTCCGCGATCCACTGGGGCGCTTCGGCGGTTCCCCATTCCGGTTGTAGGTAACGGGGCGCGGCGCCGGCCACTCGACGGGATTGGTCTTCGGCCCAAAGCAAATCCTCCGGTTGGGCGACGACGACTTTCAATTCCGAAGTCTGGGAGTAAAGACTGGGATGGGGCGGTTTGTAAGGCTTAGGAGAGAGGGTGATCCAATCAAACTCGCCGCTGAGGGCATAGGCGCCGGACGTTTCCAGATGCCGGCGCAGACCGGCTTGAGCCAAAACGGCGGTTAACGGCCCCAAATCATGGAGCAGAGGTTCGCCGCCGGTGATGACGACAAAACGAGGCCGGGCCGCTAGGGCCTCCTCCGTCAAGACCTCCGGCGCCGTCTGGGGAGAGCGCCGGCTATCCCAGGTTTCTTTTTGGTCGCACCAGGGACAATGGACATCGCAACCGCCTAAACGGATAAAAAAAGCGCTCGCTCCCGTCCAGGAGCCTTCTCCTTGGAGAGAATGAAAGGTTTCGACAACAGGATAAGTTACCATAAAGTGAACTATACCGCCCGGGGGACGGGGCTGAGAGAGCTTTCCCGGCAAGGGTTTTCAAGATTTAACTGAGTTGGGCCACCACCTGCTCCTGGAGGAGGATCTTTTGTTGAAGCAAGTCCTCCACGCTCAGACGTAAATACCGTTTTTCATCCACCCAAAACCGGACTTTTACCCGGTCGCTTCCCGGAGCGCCGGGGGGATCCAGTTGAGCGATCTGACGAGCGCCGGGACGGTCGTTGAGGGGATAGACCTGGGTTTCCTCTGCCGCTAGGGAGCGGGTCAAGAGCCGGCCGTTGTCCCAATAGACTTCGGCGGCGCCGGAACTCGCGCCCAATTCGCCGATAATCAGTTCGATGCTGGGTTGATTGGGCAAAGACGCGCCGAGAGTGAGTTCCACCGGTTGACTCATGGGGTAATTTTGTCCGGCTTCAATAATGGGGTGCCAACTGTGGCAATTTTTGCGGCGGTTCCAGTAGCGGACACCGTAGCTGTGATAAAGATAGTCCTGCACCCGGCGCCCCTGGAGAATTTGCAAGGCGCCCTGGGCCACGGCGGTGAGGGGAGAATCGCCGCAAATTTGGGCTGGGGTAAAATACTGTCTCGCCCAGGTTTGAAAGCTGGGGGTTTGACTGGCGCCGCCCACCAGTAGAACGGCGTCGATTTGCTCAAAGGGTATTCCCTGACCCAAAGCTTGTTGACGAACTTGGTTTAACAAGCCCTCTAGGCGATCGAACCAACCATTTTTGACCAGAATGTCCTCCAGTTGGGGCCGAGTCAGGCTAAATTCGTAGGTCTCCAGTGCCTGGTCGTCAAAATAGACCTCCGTCGCCGTTTCCTGACTGGAAAGGGCGATTTTCAGGCGCTCCGCTAGACGGAGAATCCAGGTGGAGGGCTGGAGATTCAAAGTCTGGCAAAAATAATCCTGGAGCCAATAATCGATGTCGCTTCCCCCCAGCGCCGTCCCCGCTTTGGCGATTACCTGAGTTTGGAGATTGGCTTTCGTCGTTGTTTTTTGCCCCCAGCCCTTGAGGAGAAAACCCCGAGTCGGCGCCGATTTGGGCGAGTTTAAACGGACGAGGGAAAAATCCGCCGTGCCGCCGCCAA
>JAYKIZ010000157.1:0-3890 GCA_035285965.1 Cyanobacteriota bacterium
CCCATAAAATCGCGACCCAGCGCCGTTGTAACCCCGCTTGTGCCTGTTCAAACTTCGTCCCGGTCAAATTGGCGTAACTGAAATTTGCGCCCCGAATATCGCAACCGCTCAAGTCGGCGCCGCTCAAGTCCACCCCTTGGCGCTGACCGTTAGGCAACTTCTGAGCCAACCGCGCAAAATTACAGCCCCGCAAGGACTGGCCCCGGAAGTCCCGGCGCCCTTGCTGGTAGGCATTGAGAATTTCAGGCGCGTTCATTGACCCTGTATTTGAAAACTTGCCTATTAGGATATAGCAGTCGTAGTGGATTCGTAAATTAATATCTCTTCAATCCGGGAGGGATTCACCACCCCGCCCCTTTGGGGCACCCCTCCACGGGAGGGGAATCTTAGCGGTGACTTGCCTGTGGAAAATTCCCCTCCTTTGGAGGGGTGGCAGGCGTAGCCTGACGGGGTGGTCAAAACATGAGATATGAACGGGATTCATAAATAATTTGTTATGACTATAGAGGATTTTTGGCGCCGCAGACGCAACTCACTCGGCGCCGGGGGGATTCGGGGACTGGCGGCGCCCTCTCAGCAGAGTTACGGGAACAAACCGATGATCCAAGGCAAGGCTTTGGCGCAGGTTTGGGCCAGTTTACCGGCGGGTTCCACGCCCTTCGCCAAGGTTTCTAAGACGCTCATCGCCCGTTTGGCCTTGGCGTTGAGTCCTTGATCCTCTAACCGCCATGGCTCGCCCGGAGCTGGCTCAACGCGGCGCTTTGTGAAGGGAGATTTATTGGTCTCGACGGGGCTTAATCTCCCTCCGCCTGGATAGCGGTAATCACCACGGTGTTGATAATATCCTCCACCGTACAGCCCCGGCTGAGGTCGTTCACCGGTTTGCGCAAGCCCTGCAAAATGGGGCCGATGGCGATGGCTTGGGTTTCCCGTTGCACGGCTTTATAGGTGTTGTTGCCGGTGTTGAGGTCGGGGAAGATAAAAACCGTGGCCTGACCGGCGACGCTGGAGCCGGGGAGCTTTTGAGCGCCGACTTCGGGATCGACGGCGGCGTCGTACTGGATCGGCCCCTCTAGGGATAAATCCGGCGCCCGTTCTTGCGCAATTTGAGTGGCTTGCCGCACTTTTTCCACATCGGCGCCCTGGCCGGAACTGCCGGAGGAATAGGATAACAGCGCCACTTTGGGGTCAATGCCAAACTGTTGGGCCGTTTCCGCGGAGGTAATGGCGATTTCCGCCAACTGCTCGGCGCTGGGGTCGGGATTGACGGCGCAGTCTCCATAGACGAGAACCCGGTCGTCGAGGCACATAAAAAAGACGGAAGAAACGAGGCTGAAACCCGGTTTGGTTTTAATGATTTGCAAAGCCGGGCGCACTGTGTGCTGGGTGGTGTTGACGGCGCCGGAGACCATGCCGTCCGCGTCTCCCAAATAGACCATCATGGTGCCGTAGTAGGAAATATCCGTCAGGTTGTCCCGGGCTGAATCCAGGGTCATGCCCTTGGCTTTTCGCAGGTCGTAGAGGGTCTGGGCGTAGCGCTCAAAGTCGGCGCTCTCGCTGGGGTTAATCACCTGCACCCGGTCTAAATCGAGGTTAATTTGCTGTTGATAGAGGATTTGTTGAATTAAATCTTTTGAACCTAATAACGTTAAGCGGACGATATTCTGCTCCACCAGCGCCGCCGCAGCCTTAAGAATCCGGGGTTCCTGCCCCTCCGGGAGCACGATATGGCGCTTTTTGGCCTTGGCGGTTTGCACCAGATTGTAGATAAATAATTTGGGGGTAATCCCCTTCACCACTAAATTTTTTAGGCGCTCTTCCACCTGGGCCGGGTCAATATTGGCTTGTAAAAGTCGGATACTGGCGTTGATTTTTTCTTGATCGTCGGGAGTGAGAGAAGAGTGAATATTTTCGAGTTTGTGAATGGTCTCGTAGGTGTTGGTTTCCACCAGCAAAATGGGAGGGCATTGGGGCAGACCCTCCAGCAATTTTAAAATGGCCGGGTGGGGACGATAGTTCGCAGTTAGTAAAATGCCGGCGATGCGGGGGTAGTGGGGGGACTGATGGGCTTGAATAGCGCCGAGGATAATATCGCCCCGGTCGCCGGAGGTGATAATCAAGGTGTCGTTTTCCGTCAGCCATTCAAGGGAGTTGCCCAGGTGCATGGCCATAATGGCGTAGTGGCCCACCAGGTTATGGAGAGACTCCGCCCCCGCTAGGACTTCAGCGCCGAGTTTGCGGACAATTTGAGACAAACGGGGCCAACTGAGGAGGGGTTGGTAGGGGAGAACCGCCAGGAAGAATTTATGACGGTGGTAATGCTGGCGGAGAGTGGCTTTTACCGATTCCGTCAGTTCCGGTTTAATTTTGTTTAAAATCACCCCGATAATCCGACAGGATTGAGCTTCGTAGGCTTGAATGGCGAGATCGATGGGGTGGAGAATTTCTTCGAGGGTGTTATCTTCGCCGTTGCCTAATAACAAAATAGAGCAGTTTAAATGTTTAGCGATGGCGGTGTTGAGATGAAATTCAAAGGCCCGGTCTTCCCCGAGGTAATCGGAGCCTTCGCAGAGCATAAAATCGCAGTCGGCTTCTAATTTTTTATACTTGTCGATGACAATATCGTAGATCGTATCGGTTTTGCCCTTGGCCGCTAGATCGGCGCAGTCCTGGTGATAGAGTCCAAAGGAATCATTGTAGTTTTGCCGTAGTTTAAAATGATCTAGGATCAAATCAATATTCTTGTCCCGTTTCCCCGCCACCGCGTCCTGAATAATGGGGCGAAAATAACCAATGCGACTCGTGCGCTTGAGAACGAGTTCCAGAATGCCCACCGCCACCAAGGATTTACCGCTCCTGGGTTCCGTCGTGCTGAGATAAACAGAGATCGCCATGTTCCGGCCTCCTACTCGTTACCTCTATGCTAGCGGAGTGATATTAAGAGAACTTAAATAACCGGCAAAGTTTGGTTAGAGACTGCTCACAAAGGCGCCGAGCCGGGCCAGGCCGGTTTTAATGGTTTCCAGATCCGTGGCGTAGGAGAGGCGAATACACTGGTCGTCCCCAAAGGCCAAACCTGGAATCACCGCCACTTGTTGGCGCTCCAGTAGGGCGTCGCTAAATTGCAGGGAGGTTAACCCAGTCTTAGAGACATCCACAAAGACATAAAAAGCGCCGAAGGGCGTGGGACAACTCAACCCCGGAATTTGGTTAATCCCCTCCACCATCACTCGCCGGCGCTGGGCGAAGGCCGCCACCATCTCGGTGACGCAGTCCTGGGGGTTTTCCAGCGCCGCCAGGGCGCCGTACTGGGCGAAGGTGCAGACATTGGAGGTGCTGTGACCTTGAATATTGGCGCAGGCTTTGATCAACTCCGGGGAACCCGCTAGGTAGCCCACCCGCCAGCCGGTCATGGAATAGCTCTTGGCGAAACCGTTGCTAATGATAGTTTTGGCAAAAGCCTGAGAACTAGCGGCGCCGATACTGAGATGTTGAGCGCCGTCGTAGAGGATTTTTTCGTAAATCTCGTCGGAAACCACCCAGATATCCCGCTCAATCACGACTTCCGCCAGGGCCCGAATTTCCTCGGGGCTGTAAACGGCGCCGGTGGGGTTGGAGGGAGAGTTTAAAACAAAGAGTTTGGTTTTCGGGCTAATGGCCTGGGCTAACTGCTCCGGGGTAACTTTATAATCCGCCTGGGCCGTCGTCGGCACAATCACCGGCGCTCCCTCCGCCAGACGAACCATCTCCGGGTAACTGAGCCAGTAGGGCGCCGGGATAATCACCTCGTCCCCCTGCTCAATCAGCGCCAGCATCAGGTTAAAGAGGGATTGTTTGCCGCCGTTGGTGACCAGAATATTCTGGGCTTCGTAGGGCAGTTGGTTATCCCG
>JAYKIZ010000158.1:0-4289 GCA_035285965.1 Cyanobacteriota bacterium
CGCCCAACAGCACTAATTTTCGCGTGACCCCGGAACAGTGGCAACGGGTTTACGCCCTCAAGGGTTAATCTCGAATCAAATGGAGATCCCGCTGGGGGTAGGGAATGGAAATGCCCTCCTCTTTAAAGCGCCGCCAAATCTGGCGAGAGAGGTCGCTTTTCACCCGCAAACGAGTGGTGGGATCAGCAAGGGAAAAATTAAGACTATAGGCGATGGAGGAGTCGGCGAATTCGCTTAGGAAGGCCGACGGCGCCGGGACGGTCAAAACTTCGGGATGGCTCCGGGCGATATCCAACAAGAGGGCAAGGACTTGGTCGGGATCGCAGTCATAACCGGCGCCGATGCTGAGGGAATAGCGGATCAAGCGGTCGCTACCGGTGTAGGTGGTGACGTTGGTGGTAAAAAAGGTTTGGTTGGGGATAATTTTTTCGGAGTTATCCCCCAAGATTTTAACCGTTGTCGCCCGCATATTTAGGGTTTGGACAATTCCTAGTTTACCCTCGACGTCAATTAAATCTCCGGGTTTCAAAGAACGCTCAAATAACAAAATAATCCCGCTAATAAAATTACTAAACACTTCCTTCAAGCCAAAACCAACCCCCACGGATAATCCCCCGGTAATGGCGGCAAAGGCTGTAGGATTTACTCCGATATAACCAACAATGACCACGACCCCCAGTCCGATTAAAAAATAACGACTGAGAATTAAAGCCGCTCGTAGGGAACTGTTATCCTCTTGCTTGAAGGATATCAAAAGATAGAGCGACAAACTTTGAGAAAAATTAATAAACGAGCACCAAATATATAAACCAAAAGTGCTGATGATTAAAGCACCGAGGGTCAAAGGAGTTCCGAACAACTCAATGAGCTTCACCTGCATTAAACTGGGCAACTCAAAAATTAAATTGGCAAATTGAGTCAGACTAAAAAGGAAGAAAATGGGTAAAAAAAAGCTTCTCTCCTGATTTCTAACCTCCTGAATTGGCAAGAAGAGCAATAAGACAAAAATCAAAATTTTATAAAGGAAGTAGATAAGATATATTTGTAGTCCCGTTTCTAAAAATGCTGAAGGCCAGTCCTGTTGATTCCAGTAAATCTGCAACAGAAATGTTGTAGTAATGTTCCAAAGAGTAAACCAAACAACGGGAAAACAGAAGCAAAAATAATGCTTGAGAGAAAAGGGCTGAGAGAGCGGCGAAATTTCTCGGTATTGAGGAAAACGCTTTACTAGACAACGGCGCCAGAGTCGAGCGCCAATCCAGCCAAGAAGCAAGCTCAGGCTTAACGCTACTAGTTGACTTTGAACTGAGGATCGTTCTAAAAAAATGACGACTTTTTCCAGTTGTTCCCACAAAAAAGAGAGAGGATAAAGTTCAACGCTGTTCATCGCAAAGTTAGGGTGAAGGTGGCTATGGCTGAGATTGCGGAAAGATTAAATTCCTTAACGTTTCGCTGGCCTTTTGGGGGGAGAGAGAACCGGCGATTACTTGTTGATAAAGAAGTTCGGCTTCTTCGGAAAAACCTAAAATCGATCCTAATTTATTCAAGGGAATAGCAATGGCGGATTGAGCTTGACGCATCAAAATTGCTTCCGTCGCGTATAAATTAGCGTTGAGTTTGAGCTTTTGATCTGGGGGAATAAACCCCTCTAGCTCCTGGGCACGTTGACGCACTTGTTCCGAGTTGATGACAAATTTGGCGAAGTCTAGGGCGATTTTCTCCTGTTGGGCATTGGGCGTTTTCCCCACCGCTAAAACCTTGGTGTAGAGCAGGGGGCCGGCGTCTCGACCCAGATGACGGGGCAGGAGCGTAACCCCTAACTCTTGTTTACCCAATTCCTGTTGTAATTCGGCGATATAAGAAGCGTCGCAGATCAAGTAAGCGAGGCGGCGCTCTCGAAAAGCCTGTAACAGCGCCGATTCGTCTGCCTCTAGTAAGACATTGGGTTGGGTTTTCGCCTGTAACAGCCAACCCAGCCAGCGACTCCAGGCGCCCCGGTGGATGGCAAAATTTCCCTGGGCGTCAAAAATGCGGGGGGTGAAATAAGAGAGTCCCCAGAGAGTGTCTAAAAAGCGAGAGGGAATGCCGACGGAATAGCCCTGACTGGCTTGTAGCAAAAGTTCGTCTAGGGTGGCAAAGGGCGTTTTCTCCCCGAGCTTGGCTCGGTTGTAGCAGAGTACTTGAGTCAAAACAGATACAGGAAAACCATAAACTTGTCCCCGGTAGGTGACCTGAGAGAGCGCCGCAGGCAGATAGTTCTGAAACTCCGGCGGCGGGGTAATGGCGCTGACAGCGTCCGCTTCGATTAAATCCAATAGGGAGGCATAGTTGGTCACAATTAAATTCGGCGCCAGTCCCCCCTGGGTATTTTCAATTGTCGCTTGGATCAATTGGTCTTCGGGGATGCTTTCCACCACAATCTTCACCTGGGGATGAAGATCTTCGTAGGCGCTCACTGTTCGCTGTATACTTTTGACCGCCTTGATCCGTTCTCCATGCCAGATCAGGATTTTCCCCCGCAAATTGGAATCGGAGGCCAGGCTCGGCAGGGCGCCCTCAATATCGTAATTAATCTGGTCTTCTAGGGAAGGAAGTTTTTGAACCCCCAACACCAGTAATCCCCCCAGCAGAGCGAGAGACAAGAGCGCCAGAGCCGCGGGTTTCGGCGGGAGACGGCGCCGGCGCCGCCCCTCCTGATAGATTGTTCTCAACCAGGCTAATTTGTCCATTTAATTCGGTTATCAGTTATAGCAGTCGTAGTGGATTTGTAAATTAATATCTCTTCGATCCGGGAGGGGTGGCAGGCGTAGCCTGACGGGGTGGTTAAACTATGAGATGTGGTGGGGATAACCATGGGATTACGTTCACTACCCATTTAGTCCTGCTATATCCTGAGCATAGCCGAAGCCCGGATCTGATTAGTTCCCCCCTTTCCTCTTAGACTAAAGCCTATTGGCAAGGATTTTCAGCGCCGGTTAGGATTAAGGTTAAGTTTTTTTAGTGAACAATGGCTTCCCCCCTAAGCTGGTCAGATCTGCAAGCCCTCGCAACCTACGCCCCCGACCGAGTTGAGGGTGCGACCAACGCTCAGGCCACTCTGCGTCTCTTTGGACAACCGGAAGCCGCCGTCCGAGTTGTCCTCTACCGGGATAATCACGCCTGGTGCCCCTACTGCCAAAAGGTCTGGATTTGGCTCGAAGAAAAGCGAATTCCCTACCGCGTCGCTAAAGTGACCATGTTTTGCTACGGGGAAAAAGAAAGTTGGTATAAACGTAAAGTCCCCTCCGGCATGTTGCCGGCGCTGGAATTGAACGGACGTCTGATCACCGAGAGCGACGTTATTTTAGGAGCGCTGGAGGAAACCTTTGGCCCCTTAAACAGGAGTTTATCCGATCCCCAGGTTCTGACCCTCCGGCGCCTAGAGCGGGACTTATTCCGAGCTTGGTGCGGTTGGCTCTGTCGGCCCAGTCGCTCGGAAAAAGAGGACAATTTTTACCGAGATCAGTTTTTGACCCAGGTGGAACGGGTGGAAAGCGCCCTAACCCAAACCCCCGGCCCCTATTTCCTTGAGGACTTCGGCGCCGCCGACGCGGCGTTTATCCCCTACGTCGAGCGTATGAACGCCAGCCTCTACTATTACAAAGGCTATTCCCTGCGGGAGGTCAATCCCCGTCTCGGCGCTTGGTTCGATGCCCTGGAAACCCGCGCCGTTTATCGAGGCACTCAATCGGATTTTCACACCCACGTCCACGATTTGCCCCCCCAGATGGGGGGCTGTTGGAGCAATGGAACGCCTCAAGCCCAGAGTAACCAACAACGAGTGGATCAGGGCCCCTGGGAGGGACTGCCGGAGGCGGGTTACCCCGAGCCGGAAACCTCCCGAACCGAAGCTTTAAGCCGAGTTCTTAAACATCGAGAGACGTTAATCCAAGTCAACCCCGTCGCCGGCGCCGACTTTGAACGGGCCCTACGGTGCGCCCTGACCCATTTAATTACCGGAGAAATCTGCCCGCCCCCCTCGGCCAGCGACGGCGCTCTCCGCTATCTGCGGGACCGGATTAGCGTCCCTCGGGACATGTCCCTCTACGCCGCCCGGCGCCTGCGGGAATCTTTAGAGTTAACCGCCGCCTTGGCGGGAGACCAACCGGGGCCGCCCATTCCCAGCCAACACCGCCGGGATCAAAATCCGGCGCCCTTCGCCCGGAGTCGCGGATGAGTCTCCAGATCCAAGTTTTGGAGCCGGAGGGTATTTTTGACGGTCTCCAGGCGGCCCGATTCTGTCAGGATGT
>JAYKIZ010000159.1:0-4332 GCA_035285965.1 Cyanobacteriota bacterium
CGCCCAACAGCACTAATTTTCGCGTGACCCCGGAACAGTGGCAACGGGTTTACGCCCTCAAGGGTTAATCTCGAATCAAATGGAGATCCCGCTGGGGGTAGGGAATGGAAATGCCCTCCTCTTTAAACCGCCGCCAAATCTGACGAGACAGATCGCTTTTAACCCGCAAACGGGTGGTGGGATCGGCGAGGGAAAAGTTGAGGGTGTAGTTGATTGCGGAGTCGGCGAATTCGCTCAGGAAGGCGGTTGGCGCCGGGACGGTCAAAACTTCGGGATGGCTACGGGCGATATCCAACAAAAGCGCCAGCACCTGGTCGGGATCGCAGTCATAACCGGCGCCGACGGCCAGGGAATAGCGGATTAAACGGTCGCTACCGGTGTAGGTAGTAACGTTGGTGGTAAAAAAGGTTTGGTTGGGAATAATTTTTTCGGAGTTATCCCCCAAAATTTTAACCGTTGTCGCCCGCATATTTAGGGTTTGGACAATCCCAAGTTTACCCTCGACATCAATCAAATCTCCGGGCTTTAAAGAACGCTCAAATAACAGAATAATCCCGCTGATAAAGTTGCTGAAAACTTCCTTGAGACCAAATCCAACCCCCACAGATAAACCGCCGGTAACAGCGGCAAAGGCGGTGGCGTTAACGCCAATATAACCAAAAATGACGACAACGCCTAGTCCAATCAAAAAGTAGCGACTGAGGATTAGCGCCGCTCGCAGGGAACTGCTATCGCTCTGCTTGAAGAATTCTAAAATATGGAGGGATACCGTCTGAAAAAAATTAATAAACGAGCACCAAATATATAAACCGATAGTGCTGATAATTAAAGCGCCGAGGGTCAAAGGAGCGCCGAATAACTCAATGATTTTCACCTGCATTAAAATCGGCAGCTCAAAAATCAAATTGGCGAATTGAGTCAGACTAAAAAATAAGAAAACGGGTAAAAAAAAGCTTCTCTCCTGACTTCTAACCGTCTGGATTGGCAAGAAGAGTAATAGGACAAAAATTAGAATTTTATAAACAAAGTAGATAAGATATATTTGTAATCCCGTTGCCAAGAATGCCGAAGGCCAGTCCTGTTGATTCCAGTAGATTTGCAACAAAAATGTCGTAATAATATTCCAAAGAGTAAACCAAAGAACGGGAAAACAGAAGCAAAAATAATGCCTGAGAGAAAAGGACTGGGAGAGCGGCAAGATTTCTCGGTATTGAGGAAAACGCTTTACTAGCCAACGGCGCCAGAGTCGAGCGCCCAGCCAGCCAAGAAACCAGCTCAGGCTTAACACCACTAGTTGACTTTGAACCGATGATCTTTCTAAGAAAATGACGACTTTTTCCAGTTGTTCCCACAAAAAAGAGAGGGGATAAAGTTCGGCGCTGTTCATCACAAAATTAGGGTGAAGGTGGCTATGGCTGAGATCGCTGAAAGATTAAATTTCTTAACGTTTTGCTGGCCTTTTGGGGGGAGAGGGAACCAGCGATCACTTGTTGATAAAGGAGTTCCGCTTCTTCAGAAAAGCCTAAAATCGATCCTAATCGATCCAAGGGAATGGCGATAGCGGATTGGGCTTGACGCATCAAAACCGCTTCCGTCGCGTATAAATTGGCGTTGAGCTTGAGCTTTTGATCTGGGGGAATAAACCCCTCTAGTTCTTGAGCCCGTTGACGCACTTGTTCCGAGTTGATGATAAATTTGGCGAAGTCTAGGGCGATTTTCTCCTGTTCGGCGTTAGGCGTTTTCCCCATCGCTAAAACCTTGGTGTAGAGCAGGGGGCCGGCGTCCCGACCCAGATGGCGGGGCAGGAGCGTAACCCCTAATTCTTGTTTACCTAATTCCTGCTGTAATTCGGCGATATAGGAGGCGTCACAAATCAGGTAAGTAAGGCGGCGCTCTCGAAAAGCCTGTAACAGCGCCGATTCGTCTGCCTCCAGAAGGACATTGGGTTGGGTTTTCGCCTGTAATAGCCAACTCAGCCAGCGATGCCAGGCTCCCCGGTGAATCACGAAATGTCCCTGGGCGTCAAAAATTCGAGGGGTGAAATAGGAGAGTCCCCAGAGGGTGTCTAAAAAGCGAGAGGGAATGCCGACAGAATAGCCCTGACTGGCTTGTAGCAAAAGTTCGTCTAGGGTGGCAAAGGGCGTTTTTTCTCCGAGCTTGGCTCTGTTGTAGCAGAGCACCTGAGTTAAAACCGCTACGGGAAAACCATAGACTTGTCCGCGGTAGGTGACCTGGGACAGCGCCGCGGGCAGGTAGTTCTGAAACTCCGGCGGCGGAGTAATGGGGCTGACGGCGTCCGCTTCGATTAAATCTAATAGGGAGGCGTAGTTGGTCAAGATTAAATTCGGAGCTAGTCCCCCCTGGGTATTTTCAATCATCGCCTCGATCAATCGGTCTTCAGGGATGCTTTCCACCACAATCTTGACCTGAGGATGAAGAGCTTCGTAGGCGCCCACTGTCCGCCGTATACTCTTGATCGCCTTAATCCGTTCTCCATGCCAGATCAGGATTTTTCCCCGCAAGTTGGAATCGGGAACCAGGCTCGGCAGAGCGCCCTCAATGTTGTAATTAATCTGGTCTTCTAGGGAGGGAAGTTTTTGAATCCCTAACACCAACAATCCCCCCGTCATCGCTAGGAACAAAAGCCCCAGCGCCGCGGGTTTAGGGGCTAGACGACACCGGCGCCGGATCTGCCCATAGATCTCTGTCAACCATGCTAAGCCGTTCATTGAGTCAGTTATCAGTTACCAATTACCAGTTATCAACGGCGCAGAGAAAGGATTACTCCTCACTCAACCCCATCCCAGAGTAAAGGCCATTGGCAAGGAATTTCAGCGCCGGTTAGGATAAAAGCTAAACTTTTGACGCAAACCATGGTTTCTCCCCTGAGCTGGTCGGATCTCCAAGCCCTCGCGACCTTCGTCCCGGATCGGGTTCACGGCGCGACTAACGCCCAGGCGACTCTGCGTCTCTTTGGAGAACCGGAAGCCGCCGTTCGAGTGGTTCTCTATCGAGATAATCACGCCTGGTGCCCCTACTGTCAAAAGGTCTGGATTTGGCTCGAAGAAAAGCAAATTCCCTACCGCGTCTCTAAAGTGACCATGTTTTGTTACGGGGAAAAGGAAAGCTGGTATAAGCGGAAAGTTCCCTCCGGCATGTTGCCGGCGCTGGAATTGGACGGACGAACGATCACCGAGAGCGACGTTATCTTAGGGGCGCTGGAGGAAACCTTTGGCCCCTTGAGCCGGAGTTTAGCCGATCCCCAGGTTCTCGCTCTCCGGCGCTTGGAGCGGGACTTGTTCCGAGCTTGGTGCGGTTGGCTCTGTCGGCCCAGTCGCTCGGAAAAAGAGGAAAACTTTTACCGAGACCAGTTTTTGACCCAGGTGGAACGGGTGGAAAGCGCCCTCGCCCCCGGCCCCTATTTTCTGGAGGACTTCGGCGCCGCCGATGTGGTTTTTGTCCCCTACGTCGAGCGCATGAACGCCAGTCTTTACTATTACAAAGGCTATTCCCTGCGGGAGGTCAATCCCCGTCTCGGCGCTTGGTTCGACGCGCTAGAAACCCGGGCCGTCTATCGAGGAACCCAATCGGATTTTCACACCCACGTCCATGACCTGCCGCCTCAGATGGGGGGCTGTTGGAGCAATGGAACGCCTCAAGCGCAAAGCAACCAAAAACGGGTGGATCAGGGCCCCTGGGCGGGACTGCCGGAGGCGGGTTACCCCGAGCCGGAAACCTCTCGGACGGAAGCTTTAACCCGAGTTTTAAAACATCGAGAAACTTTAATTCAGGTTAACCCTGTCGCCGGCGCCGACTTTGAACGGGCGCTCCGGTGCGCCCTGACCCACTTAATCACCGGCGAACTCTGCCCGCCGCCCCCTGGTAGCGACGGCGCTCTGCGCTATCTCCGAGACCGGATTAGCGTTCCTCGGGATATGTCCCTCTACGCCGCCCGGCGCCTGCGGGAATCTTTAGAATTAACCGCCGCTTTGGCGGGCGACCAACCGGGGCCCCCCATTCCCAGCCAACACCGCCGGGATCAAAATCCCGCCCCCTTCACCCAGAGTCGCGGATGAGTCTCCAGATCCAAGTCCTCGAACCGGAGGGCATTTTTGACGGTCTTCAGGCGGCCCAATTCTGTCAGGATGTGGAGCAATTGTTGAGTCGTAAAGCGGAGGTGATTGTGGTGGATTTTCGCCATGTCGTCCTTGTGGATAGCTCCGGTCTCGGCGCGCTGACTCAGGCGCTCAAGATGGTGCAAGAAAGTCAAGCCCAACTTCTCCTCTGTTCTTTTAACGCCCAAATCCAGACCTTTTTTGAGCTAACGGGCAT
>JAYKIZ010000160.1:0-2848 GCA_035285965.1 Cyanobacteriota bacterium
TAGAAATTAGCCTCGCCCAGGATATTCCCCCCAACACCAAGGTAGATATTGTTTTGTCTAACGTGACGAACCCAGATTTCGGCACCTATTACCTAGTCTGCGACGTCATGGCGTCCGGGGATATTCCCGTCCGTCTCTACGCGGGCACCTGGATCGTCAGCATTCAACGCTAGGTTTCCTCAAAAGAATGACCAGTCCCTCCCCGCCCCAACCCCTACCGGAGCGCCTCTGGGGCGAGCGTTGGCGTTTTGCCGCCCTCGGCGCCGGGGATTTTTTTGACTGTTTTGAGGGGCGCCCCATTCCTTTCTTAAACCTACCCGAGGCCTTACAGCCTTTAAACCTTGGTTTAGCTTCGGATCTGCCCCTACCCGGCGTTATTATTGACGGCGGGCGCCGCGCTCTGGCGCTGGCCAAATGGTTAGCGGAGATTCAACCCCGCCAAATGGGCTATCAAAGCGCCGATTTAGCCCAGGGTCAGGGGGGCGTAATCCTGACAGACGCCCAGGGGGAACGCTGGATTTTGGCCACCTTTAGCGATTTAGAGATGGCCGCCAGCGGCGCTCAGTTTCAACAGCGCCGGGAAGGGGCCAAGGGTCTTCATTTTTTAATCGTTCAACCAGATAACGCCGGGGTCACCTACAGCGGCGTTTGGCTTCTAAGAGATTCCTAAAAAATTTTTCCTTCCTTTTCAGCCCAACTCCCGAGTTGCGCGGCGATGTCAGAGCCAAACTTAGGAGCGTAAGCGCAACCCTTCCTCCAAATCATCGGGTTTGGTAAAGCCCAACACCGCTTCCCCCAAAGCCTCAAACTGAGGGAGGGATAATGATAAAATTAATTCATAGAATATCTGAGACAGACAACTATGGTTATTGCTCAAGAGAAGCCGATAATTGCGACAGAGGTCAAAACCTTGGTGACGTTGGAAGAATATCGGGCGATCGCCGAAACTTCCGAAGAACGCTATGAATATTGCAATGGAGAAATGATTGTTATGTCTGGAGGAACCGCAACTCATAGTGCGATCGCTATTAACATCTTGGTTTATTTGGGATTTTTATTGAGAGATTCGGATTTTCGTTTGTATAATAGCGATCTGCGGGTGTGGATTCCTGATTATCATTGCGGAACCTATGCCGATCTGATGGTCGTTAACAATGAACCCAAATTTAACGGCGATCGCTCAGATGAAATTCTTAACCCTTTATTGATTGTAGAGATTCTTTCTCCTTCCACAAAAGCCTATGATCGCGGTGATAAATTTAGAAAATACCGTTCTATACCCAGTTTTTGCGAATATCTAGTTGTTAGTCAAAACGAACCCTACATTGAGCACTATTTTAGGTTAGAACAATACGCTCGCTGGCAACTACAAACCTATGACCAAAATAATCAAATCATCATGCTGGAGAGTTTAAAAGTTGAACTTCCGTTGTCAGAAATTTACCGTCGCATTGATTTTGACTAATATCATTGCTATAAATTAGCATGATCTCTGCTTTGATTCTGTTGTAATAAAGGGTGAGCATCTTTACTAAATCTTGATCCATATATTCCTCCGTCTTTTCCTGCAAACTGGGGACGCTATAGCAGGCCTAAGTAGATCACGAACAAGTTTCGGTTAAAGCCCCCCTTTCCAAGTGGGATTTGGGGGGATAACCATTTGGTTGCGTTCACCACCCATTTAGGCCTGCTATATCATTGACGGAACGTAACTCGATGACAAAATCGGGACAAATCGGAGCAAAAGAGGCTTTTTGTTTTTTCGTCAGCCGATTCCAGCGCTCTAACTTAATCCAAGCCACATTCATAAAATTCTTCCTCTGTCATGGGCGCCGTTGAAGAAAGATCAATTGAATAATTCATAGAGTTGGTCGCTATCGTCTTCGTAGGCGAGATACGCTTCAAAGCCGTGAAAGCGAGGCCGGAGAGCTAACATGGGTTAACTTAAGAAAGGGCTGGGCCTCCATTTTAGCGCCGGGTCAGAGGGGAAATTCTGACTGGCTCAACTCAAAATGGTTCCTCCTGTATCCCTCGTCGGTATAATCTGGGAATCCGCAACGATACCTTTAGCCCCGACGGTCAGCGTCTAGTCAGCGCCGGGGGCAAAGTCCCGTCTTATACTGAATTTAAATGCCCGATTTGTTGATCATCGGGCGCCCGCCCCCTTTACCCCCAGATACCCCAAGAGGATAGACAAAATTATGGGACTTTTTGATCGCATTGGCCGAGTTGTCCGGGCTAACCTCAACGATTTGGTCAGTAAAGCCGAAGACCCGGAGAAGGTTCTCGAACAGGCCGTCATCGATATGCAGGAAGATTTGGTGCAGTTGCGCCAAGCCGTGGCCCGCACCATCGCCGAGCAGAAACGCACGGAACAGCGCCTCGCCCAGGACACCGCCGAAGCCAAGAAATGGGAAGAGCGGGCCAAGTTGGCGCTGAGCAAAGGAGATGAAAATTTGGCGCGGGAGGCGCTGACCCGCAAGAAATCCTTTAGCGAAAGCGCTGCGGTTTACCAGGCCCAAGGAGATCAACAAAAAGCCACGGTGGATAATCTGCGTCGTAATCTAGTGGCGCTGGAAGGCAAAATCTCCGAGGCCAAGACCAAGAAAAATATGCTCCAAGCTCGGGCTAAAGCCGCCAAAGCTAACGAAGAGTTGCAAAAAACCCTGGGAGGCATCGACACCAGCGGCGCCATGGGCGCTTTTGAGCGCATGGAAAACAAAGTTCTAGAAATGGAAGCCACTTCCCAAGCCGTGGGAGAATTGGGCGGCTTTGGCATCGACCAGCAATTCGCCCAACTGGAGTCCAGTTCCGGGGTTGAAGACGAGTTGGCTCTGCTCAAGGCCCA
>JAYKIZ010000161.1:0-13060 GCA_035285965.1 Cyanobacteriota bacterium
GCGTCGGCGGTTAGGGTTTTAGCCGCCAAGCTAGTGGTATGATCGGACGTTAAACCCTCTTTTTTGAAGACGCGCCGCCCCAGTCCCTTGCGCCCATGCACCAGTTTTTGCCCATCGCCTACTTTAAAAATCAGTTTATTCCCTTTGAGCAGGCCCAAGTCTCGGTGGCGACCCACGCCCTCCACTACGGCACGGCGGCCTTCGGGGGACTGCGGGGCCTGCCTGACCCCCAAAATCCGGGGCAAATCCTCCTCTTTCGCCTCGACCGTCACTGCCGGCGCTTGAGCCAGAGCGCCAATTTTCTCAATTTCCAGATCGAGGCGGAGAAAATCGAGGCCATCATTCGGGAATTCGTGCGCAAAAACCGCCCCCAAACCTCCTTTTATATCCGTCCTCTGATCTATAGCTCCGGTCTGGGGATCGCCCCCCGCCTCCACAATATCGAAAAGGATTTTCTGGTTTACGGGCTGGAAATGGAGGACTACCTAGCGGGGGACGGCGTTAGTTGTCGCATTAGCTCCTGGTACCGGCAGGAAGACCGCAGTTTTCCTCTGCGGGGCAAAATTAGCGGCGCCTACATCACCTCGGCGCTGGCCAAAACGGAGGCGGTGGAGTCGGGCTTTGACGAAGCGATTTTGATGAACACCCAGGGCAAGGTCTGCGAAGCCACGGGGATGAACGTGTTTATTGTCCGCAATGGAACCTTGATTACCCCCGGTTTGGATCAGGATATTTTGGAGGGCATCACTCGGGACAGCGTTCTCAAACTGGCCGAAGACCTCGGCATTCCCACCCAACAGCGCCCGGTGGATAAATCAGAATTGATTGTGGCGGACGAAGTCTTCCTCTGCGGCACCGCCGCTAAGATCACCCCGGTGAACCGTATTGAAACCTTCCCCCTTTCCGGCGAGCGCCCCATTACCCGGCGATTGAAAACTCTCCTGGCCCGCATTACTCAAAATCAGGAGCCGAAGTATCAAGAGTGGGTCACGATTATTCCCTTGGACTAAGAGATGGGAGCGTCTCACTGTTGCGACGAGTACGCCTCAAACCTTGACCCTCACCCTAAATCCCTCTCCCTCTTTGGGAGAGGGACTTTGACTCCCCTTCTCCCTCCTTCGGCTACGCTCAGGGAACGGGAGAAGGAGCTGGGGGATGAGGGCAAACAAACCCAGTGACAAACCGGAGATGCACCCCTAGGAGATTGTTATGACTCGTTCCCTCAGTCGTCTGGAAGCTGAACTAGCGGAGCTGGAGACCCAGACCCAGACCCTCTACCATCAGCTTTGCCAGGTTTATCGCCAATACCTCCAAGGGTTAAGCGCCCAACTGGAGCGGGAACTCTCCCTAGCCACCCATCAAGTTTGCACCCGTCTCTACCCCGAGGAATTTTTAAACCTGAGTTTGGAAGAGCGCCGGGAGTTACAAGGAAAAATTCAGACCCTCGCCCGGCAACTGGAACCCCGCCTTCAGGAGCGCCTAGGACGCCGGGGAATTGAAATCGAAGGTTGGACCCGCTCTCCCGAGCCGACGGCGGAAACCGAGGAAGCGCCGGAACCGGAGGAAGAGGCGTTGGAACTGGACGTTGAAGGGTTCTTAAATCAGGAGGAAGAAAGGGAGGATGGGGAAGGAGAAGAAGGGGAGAAAGGAGAGGACGAAGAAGAGGATGACGGCGCCGACGCCTTTTTAAATAAACTCTCCGCCCTAGCCAAGTCCGGGGAACTGATGGAGATGATTCTCCAGCGGATGGAGCGGGACCGGGAACCTCAATGGACTTACCCCATCGCTAACCCCGACGCTTTGGCGGCCTGGGGTAGCGCCATTGAGCAAATTTTGGAGCGAACTCTGCAGGAGATTTCCCTGGAGGCGAACCAGATGTTACAGGGCGTCAAAATCATTCCCCCGGTTCTGCCGAGCAAAGTTCTAGAGGTGGCTCTGCGGGCCGAAGAAAGCGGCATGGCCTTTAATCGAGACAAGAATCCCTATATCCTCAATTTGATCGTGGAGATGACTCCCCAGGGAGAAAAGGACGAGGAAGAAGATAAATCTGAAGAGGAGCGAGAAAAGTCTAGGCAGTTGCTAAAATTTATCGCCCTCCGTTTCCGGGCCGGCGATTTAGAATTTCAGGACGGGGCTTTGGCCTCCGCGCGCAAGCAGATCCGTCATTTGGCGGAGCAGTTGAAAAAACTCCATAAACACTACCGCCAACGGCGCCGGGAAAAATTGACCTGTGAAGCGGAGCAGGCCTGGCGCGCCACTTGGATTCCCCTGCCGCCCTCCCATGATCAAAGTCCTCCATCTCTCTGACGTCCATCTTGGTAGCGGTTTCGCCCACGGCCATACCAACCCCGCCACGGGCCTTAATACCCGTTTGGAGGATTTTATCGCCAGTTTGCGGCGCTGTATCGACCGGGCCTGCCAGGAACCCGCGGACGCGGTTCTCTTCGGCGGGGACGCCTTTCCCGACACCACCCAGGCGCCCTATATTCAGGAAGCCTTCGCTCGGGAGTTTCGGCGCTTGGCGGACGCGGGCGTTCCCGCGGTTTTGTTAGTGGGGAACCACGACCAGCATTCCCAGGGAACCGGCGGCGATAGTTTATGTATTTACCGCACCCTAGCGGTGCCGGGGTTTATTGTGGGCGACCGTCTAGCGACCCATGTGATTCCCACCGCCAACGGCGATCTACAGGTGGTCACTCTGCCCTGGTTGACCCGCTCGACCCTTCTCACCCGCCCGGAAACGGAAGGGCTGTCCCTCGAGGCGATTCATCACCTGATTATTCAACGTCTAGCGCCGGCGCTGGAGGGGGAAATTCGTAATCTTGATCCCCATTTACCGACGATCCTCCTGGGACATTTGATGGCGGACCGGGCCACCCTGGGGGCGGAGAAGTTTCTGGCGGTGGGGCGGGGTTTTAGCGTGCCACTGTCGTTGCTTCTGCGACCGGAGTTTGACTATGTGGCGCTGGGTCACGTCCATAAACATCAAAACCTTAACCCGGCCAATAATCCCCCCATTGTTTACCCCGGCAGTATCGAGCGGGTGGATTTTAGCGAAGAAAAGGAAGCGAAGGGTTATGTTTGGTTGGAAATCGCCAAGGGTCGGGTGGATTGGCAGTTTTGCCCCCTGCCGGCCCGCCCTTTTCTGACCCTTGAACTGGATGTCTCGGAAGAGGAGAACCCCCAAACGGCGCTGTTAGCGGCCATTAGCCAGGCGAAGATTGACGGCGCCGTGGCGCGTTTGTTGTATAAAATTCGCTCCGAGCAGTTAGAACAGATTGATAATCGGCAATTACAGGCGGCGCTGAAGCCCTGCCATTCCTATACGATTCGCCCGGAGGTGGTCAGTCAGTTCACTCGCTCCCGTCTGCCGGAGTTGGGCGCGGGTCATTCCCTCGATCCCCTAGCGGCGCTGAAGGCTTATTTAGAAAACTCTAAGGATCTTAAGGATTTGCTTCCCGATATGTTGGAGGCGGCGGAGCGTCTTCTGCAAGGAGAGGGGGAAACGGTCTGGTTGGAGGAGCTTTAGGCTCCGGGTTGATCCCGCGGCGGTATTTTGCCTGATCCGCCTGTCCTCTTGGAGGCGCCTTCAACGGTTTTCGTCTTCAAACTTATACCCCAACCCAATCACCGTTTTAATAAAAGACGGATTCGCGGGATCGGGTTCGATTTTTTTGCGCAAGCGCCGGATATGGGTATCCACCACCCGTTCGTCGCCAAAGAAATCCTGACCCCAGAGACGGTCGATCAGTTGAGTCCGGCTCCAGACCCGTCCAGGCGCGCCCACAAAGGTGGCCAAGAGGTTAAATTCTAAGGAAGTCAGATCCAACGGCTCCGCCTGATCCGGCGCGAGTTTCCGTAGGGCGGTGAATTGCTCCAAATCCAACTCAAAATGAGCCGAGCGACAAAGGGCGCCGGTTTCCGCTTCGCTGTGGCGTAAACTGCGCCGTAGGAGCGCCCGCACACGGGCCACCAGTTCCTTGGGGCTAAAGGGTTTAACTAAATAATCGTCGGCGCCGGTGGAGAGGCCGATAATGCGGTCTAATTCTTCGCCCTTGGCGGTCAGCATTAAAATATAGGGATCTTTAGCGCCGGTTTGTTGACGAATCCGGGCGCAGACCTCCAGTCCGTCGAGCTGGGGAAGCATCAAATCGAGAATGATCAAATCCGGCGCTGTGTCCGCAAAGAGCCGCAACGCCTTGAGGCCGTCCTCCGCCCAATGACAATCAAAGGACTCCCGCTCTAGCGTTTCTCGGAGTAACTGGGCGATTTCCGAATCATCCTCGACAATGAGAATTTTCATAGGATTTGAGACCGTTTTCTCCTGTCGCCGATCCCTAGACCCTAGGCGGGCTTGGTTTTCGCTTTGGCTTTAGCTTTCGCCTTGGTTTTAACCGGCTCGGTAACGGGGGATTCAGCGGTTGGCGGCGCCGCTTCGGCGACGATAGGTTCGGGTTCCGGCGCCGGGTTAGCCGGTTCGAGGATAACAGGCTCGGGAGCGGAAACGGGGGAGGAAGAGTCTAGTTCCGGCGACGGCGGGGCGGCGCTTTCAATTTCCGGCGCCGGAGTTAGAGGATTAGCGTTTTCCTCTTCCGATTCGGGGCGCTGTTTTTTCGCCTTACCCCCTCCCTTCGCGCCCTCCAGAGGCGGTTTCTTGACCCGACGGGGCGTTTGCTCTAAGGGTTCGGCGATCTGGGAGACAAAGCCAAAACAACCCCGTTGGGCGATGAGGCGGGCGGTGATCTGGTAAAACTTGGGGCGATCTTCCGAGTCCTTGCGAAAGCGGTAGGGCGGTTGGTCGGTCCAAATCAGAGGCAAGTGCTGATTACTGGGGCGGTTTTCGTAGGATTTTAGCTCGTTGCGATAGATACTGAATACCGGGCGCCGGCATTGAGGAATAAATTGCCAAACGCCTCGTAGGATGAAGATCCCAGGCTCCCCTTTTTCCGACTGCTCCAGCCCCATCCAAACCCCTTTAAAACTCAACCCTTCCCCCTTCGATTGGGGATAGCATTTGAGCCAAATTTGTTGATCGACCAATTTCTCCGCTAGATTGGTCATCCGTTTGGGTAGATAAAGCGTAAAGGCAACGTCGCGAATTTGCAGACAAAAACGTTTTTCTTCTTCGCCCCGAATTAATTTCCCCCGTAACCAGCCAATGGCTTGATAGTAATTTTGAGGCTCAGTATCGAGAACTGTATCGACGGGCGCAGTGGTTACAACCGGGGGTTCCGGCGCCGGTTGGGGGGGATTCGGGGGCTTGGGTTGCATGGCGTAATGGGGGAGCGGGCAGAAAACCGGCGCTTTCTAACGGTTGCCAGGTAGGTAGTATTCAGTATGCTGGACAAGTCTGCCCAAGGCAAGGGGGGCGGCGGAAAGGAACAGAGATTCACTCCGGCGGGATTAGCGCACGATTTGCACCGGCATCACCAGATAAGTCATTTTCAATCCCCCCAAGGGTGAAAAAATGACGGGTTGGTTGTTTTCGTTGAGTTGAATTTGAATCTCGCTCGTGGGTAGCGCCTTCAGACCGTCTAACAGATATTTGCCATTGAAGGCGATGTCCCCCGCTTCCCCGAGAATATCCGCGGGGAGGGATTCCTTGGCGTTGCCTAAATCCTGAGCTTCCACGGAGAGTTGGAGGGTGTTTTCCGCCGTTAGTAACGAGAATTTGACCAAATTACTCTTCTGATCCGCCAGCACGGAAACCCGTTCCAGACCCCCTAATAGGCGCCGGCGCTCCAGGGTGACGGAGCGGCTAAATTGTCGGGGGATTAACTGTTGGTAGGCCGGGTAGGCGCCGTCCAGTTTGCGGCTGGTGAGGCGCTGGCTTCCCAACTCGAAAACAACCTGGGTGTCGTCCACGTAGAGCGCCGCCAACTCGTTGTCCTGGGCGTTGCCGACCATTCGTTCTAGTTCTCGTAGAGCCTTGGCGGGAATGGTGACGGCGAAATCCTCCAAATTACTGCCCTGGATCACCTCTTCTCCCTCCTCAAAGTGAGTGGGGGTTTCCACCACCGCTAACCGGTGCCCGTCGGTGGCGGCGAATTCTAAACTGTCCGCGGTGCCCTTGAGATGAACCCCGGTTAAAACCTGTTTGGTTTCGTCGGCGCTGGCGGCGAAAAGCACGCCGCTGAGGCCGCCCCGGAGCGCCGCCACCGGCACCATTAGAGGCGTCACCGTGTCCACCGTGGGCAGGGCGGGAAAATCCTCGGCGCCGAGACCCCGGATTTGAAACTGGCCGGATTCCGAGGTGAGCGTCGCCAGGTAGGTTTCCGCCCCCTGAGGGTCTTCTTCGACGCTGAGGGTCAGATCCCCGTCCGGCAGGCGGGCGACGATATCGCTCAGCAGTTTAGCCGGCAGGGTAATTTGTCCCGCTTCCTGAACGTCGGCTTCGAGGCTGGTTTCGATGGCTAGGCTCAGGTCGAAACCCGTGAGGGCTAAACGGCCCTGGCCGTCGGCGCTGAGGAGAACATTGCCGAGAATGGGATGGGACGGGCGGGACGGCACGACTCGCCCCACTAGGGAGAGGTGGCTATTGAGGTCGCTTTGGCGACAAATAAGTTTCATAGTCAGTATTGATTTAACAGTTCGCTGGCAAGGTGGTCTAAAAAGGTCAATATCCCGCTTTTATCCTGAGCAAGGGGGGAACCGGACTCAAAGTTTCCCTTGTAAAGGGGAACTCCCGCAGAGAGCTAAGAACGTTCCCAACCGCCTCTTCGGTTCTTAGAATACGGGGTATTCAGTCGGGTTATGGTCAGACAACGGAAAAGCGATTATAGCCCAGATCAAGGACGGGGTCGCTTTTTTTTCTGACCGGGAGCGCCGGGGCTAGGCCAGGGGTAGGGTAGAATCAGTCAAGCTTAGCCAGACCCGTCAAAACCATGGAAAAACGCTACGAAGGGAAAGCCAAAATTCTTTACCCCACTACAGAGTCGGAGGTTTTACTGACGGTCTTTAAGGACGACGCCACGGCCTTTAACGCCCTCAAACGGGGGCAGATCCAGGGCAAAGGGGAAATAAATTGCGCCGTCTCCGCGGCGCTGTTCCGGTTCCTGGGGAAACGGGGGGTGATTCACCATTTCCTCGATTGTCCGGCGCCGGCTCAAATGCGGGTTAAAGCCCTGGAGATTATCCCCCTAGAGGTGGTGGTCAGGAATATCGCCGCGGGAAGTCTCTGCCGGGAAACGGGCCTGCCGGAGGGTCAAATTCTGCCCTCTCCCCTAGTGGAGTTTTATCTCAAAAACGACGCCCTCGGCGATCCCCTCTTGACCCCGGAGCGCCTCGCTCTGCTGGATCTGGCTCGTCCGGAGGAAGTGGCAACCCTCAAAACCTCGGCGCTGGCCATTAATCAACATTTAATCGCCTTCTTTGCAGATTGCGACATTACCCTGGTGGACTTCAAACTGGAGTTTGGCCGAGACCCTCAGGGACAGATTCTCCTCGCCGACGAAATCAGCCCCGACACCTGTCGCCTCTGGGACCGGGGTCAAAGCGATCCCCAGGCTCGGGTTTTGGATAAAGACCGCTTCCGTCGGGATTTAGGCCAAGTGGAATCCGCCTACGAAATCGTGCGGGAACGGGTTTTGGCTCAGATCGCTAAACTCGGTCTTTAGTTCCCCATTGGAACCTTGTCCCCCTGGGCTAGTCTAGTAACCCGTTAAGGCGCCGGTCTTTACCCCGACCCTCCGGGCTGTTATCGTCATCCTTTAATTTTTTTTACTTACTCTTCTGGATTGGGTGTTAGGACGTGTCAAACAAGCTTAAAGAGTCGCGCAACGTCAAAACTTTGAGTCTTTCGCCAGTACTCGGTTTTTTCCTCCTAGCTAGCGGCTGGGGAATAACCCCGGCGCTCGCCCAATCCCCCTTAGATTCCTCCGCGCCGGCGGCCCTAGTTCCCGAAGAAACTTCCGTGACCGTAGAAACGGTAGAGGCCGCCCTTGCGGATTCTTCTACGGCGCCGCTAGAAACCGCCGCTAATCCGTCGGCGCTTCCTGAAGAATTACAGACCGCTCCCCCTGTTCAGGAAAACGGCGCCGCCCCGACTCCGACAGAAACGCCTCCCCCAACGCCGGAGACTCCGGCAACCGAGCCGGAGCCGAGTTCCGACGCTCCGGCCCCTAACCCAGAGATGACTCCGGGACAACTGCCTACTTTTACGCCCCCAGGGCCGGAGGCCAGTCCTTCCCCTGACGGTTCCCCGACCCCGGAGCCTTCCCCCGGACAATTGCCCTCCTTTAGTCCCCCCGCCGGAGCGCCGACGGAAACCGCGGAGCCGGCGCCGGAGCCCAAGGTTCTGGTGGGGGAAGTGGTCATTACCGGCGCCACCCCGGAGTTAGAACTTTTGGTTTATAACGTCGTCCAAACTCAGCCGGGACGAACCACCACCCGCTCTCAACTGCAAGCGGACATTAACGCCATCTACGCCACAGGCTACTTTGGCAACGTTCAGGCCACCCCCAGCGACACGCCCTTGGGGGTGCGGATTACCTTTGCTGTGGAACCCAACCCGGTTTTCCAAAAAGTGGCCATCGAAACGGCGCCGGTCACCGAGAAAGAGCGGGTTTTGCCCGAGACCGTCGTGGAAGAGACCTTCCAATCCCAATACGGCAAGATCCTCAACCTGCGGGAACTTCAGGAAGGGATTAAAAAAATCAACGAATGGTACTCCAGCAACGGCTACGATCTGGCCCAGGTGGTGGGGTCTCCCAAAATCGGCGCCGACGGAACCGTGACCCTGGTCATCGCCGAAGGGGTAGTGCAAAATATCCAAGTCCGCTTCTTTAACGCTGAAGACGAGCCGGTGGACGGCCGCACCCGGCCCTTCATCGTCACTCGGGAGATGGAACTCAAACCCGGCGACGTCTTTAATCGCAATATCGCCCAGCGGGATCTGCAACGGGTCTACGGGCTGGGAATTTTTGAGGACGCCCGTTTGTCCTTTAATCCCGGCTCGGATCCCAGGGAAGTGATCGTCAATGTGGACATTGTGGAGGGCAACACCGGCTCCGTGGCCGCCGGGGGCGGGATCAGTAGCACCAGCGGTCTCTTTGGCACCTTGAGTTATCAGGAGCAAAACCTCGGGGGCAACAACCAGACCATCGGCGCTGAAATCCAGTTGGGGGAACGGGAATTTCTCTTTGACGTTAGTTTTACCGATCCTTGGATCGCCGGCGACCCCTACCGCACCTCCTACACCGTCAACGGCTTCCGGCGCCGCACCATTTCTCTTGTCTTTGACGGCAACGATTCCTCCATCCGCACCCTCAACGGCTTTGACAGCCCTAGGGTCATCCGCACCGGCGCTAGCGTCACCTTCTTCCGACCGTTAGCCGATAACGTCTTTTCCATCCCCGATTGGCGTCTCTCCGCCGGTTTCGCCTACCAAAACGTCCGGGTTGAAAACGGCGACGGGCAACTTTCCCCCCTCTCGGCGCCGCTGAACGGTTTTGATTCCCAACCCCTTTCCTTTAGTCCCAACGGGGTGGACGACCTGATTATTCTCTCCTTTGTGGCGGCCCAGGATCGACGCAACAACGCCCTCCAACCCACCAGCGGCTCCATCACTCGTCTAGGAATCGAGCAAACGGCGCCGATTGGCTCCGGCAATATTCTCTTTAGTCGTCTGCGGGGCAGTTATAGCTATTACATTCCCATTGATTGGCTAGATCTACGGGACTTTGGACTAACGGAATCCACCCAGCCCCAAACCATCGCCTTTAACGTCCAAGCCGGCACGGTGCTGGGGGATTTGCCCCCCTACGAGGCCTTTATTCTCGGCGGTAGCAACTCCGTCCGGGGTTACGCCGAAGGGGACGTGGGCAACGGTCGCAGTTACCTTCAAGCCACCGCCGAATACCGCTTCCCCATTTTCTCCGCCGTGGGGGGGGCGCTCTTTGTGGATTACGGCTCCAACCTCGGCTCCCAGGGCGCCGTCCCCGGTTTTCCGGCCATCGTCCGGGGTCTGCCGGGGAGCGGTCTGGGCTACGGTTTGGGCGTCAGGATTCAATCCCCCGTGGGGCCGATTCGGATTGACTGGGGCTTCAACGACGAGGGCGGCTCTCGGGTTAACTTCGGGATTGGGGAACGTTTCTAGCGCTCGCCCTCCGAATCTATGGCGGGCCAAAGAACCCCGGGGCGCCGGCGGGGATTGAAGGTTAGCGCGCCGGGAATTGTGGCAAGATAGAGCTTGCTCCTTTGCGTTGTCCAACTCCTGATGACTTTGACCTTTCAGTCCCTGATCGCCGAACTACACCAATTCTGGGCCCGGCAAGGGTGTCTGATCGCCCAGCCCTTCGATACGGAAAAAGGAGCGGGAACCATGAGTCCCCACACATTTCTGCGAGCCATTGGGCCGGAACCCTGGGCGGTGGCCTATATTGAACCCTGCCGGCGCCCCACCGACGGGCGCTATGGCGAGAATCCCAATCGGGTTCAACATTACTATCAATATCAGGTTTTAATTAAGCCGTCCCCCGACAATATTCAGGATATTTATTTGGATTCCCTGCGAGTTCTGGGCGTCTACCCGGAGGAGCACGATATTCGCTTTGTGGAAGACAACTGGGAATCCCCCACCCTGGGCGCCTGGGGGGTCGGCTGGGAGGTTTGGCTCGACGGCATGGAAGTGACCCAGTTTACCTATTTTCAACAGTGCGGCGGCGTGGACTGTCGGCCGGTGTCCATTGAAATCACCTACGGGTTAGAGCGCCTAGCCATGTATCTGCAAAACGCCGAAGCCATTAAAGCGATTCGCTGGAACGAGGAGATTTCCTACGGCGATATTTTCTGGCAGGGAGAGGTGGAACAGTGCACCTACAATTTTGAAGCGTCTAATCCCGAGTTACTGCTCAATTTGTTCAACCTCTACGAAGGGGAGGCCGGGCAATTAATCGAGCGGGGCTTAGTTTTGCCGAGCCTAGAATACGTCCTCAAATGCTCCCATACTTTTAATCTTCTGGACGCCAGGGGAGTCATCGCCGTGGCGGAGCGCACCCGTTACATTGGCCGTATCCGGGGTCTGGCCCGGGAAGTGGCCCACCTCTACCTCCAACAACGGGAAAATCTCGGCTTTCCCCTAGCCCGGCGCTAGTCTAGCGGTTTCCCTGGCGATTGATCCCCAACCGTGCTAGAATCCCCATGCTAGATGGGGGAGCATGGCTTTTTTCAGTTTTTAAACACTGAATGAATTTTCGTTTATCTCCATCTGGTATCTGATATCTAATGTCTGATATCTGAAAAATAACCGCCGTCTAGTTTTAAAAGGATTAGGGAAATTGTCCAAGCGTTATCTTTTCACCTCCGAGTCGGTTACCGAGGGGCATCCCGATAAAATCTGCGACCAAATCTCCGACACTATTCTCGATACCCTGCTGGCCGCCGATCCCGCTAGCCGGGTAGCCGCTGAGGTGGTGGTGAACACCGGTTTGGTGCTGATTACTGGGGAAATTACCTCCCAAGCCAATATTAATTTTGTGGAAGTCGCCCGCAAGAAAATCGCGGAAATCGGCTACACCAATGCCGACAACGGCTTCTCCGCTAACAGTTGCGCCGTCCTCGTCGCCGTGGATGAGCAATCCCCCGACATTTCCCAGGGCGTCACCACCGCCAGGGAACAGCGCCACGCCCTCAGCGAGGACGAACTCGACCGCATCGGCGCCGGCGATCAAGGTTTAATGTTTGGCTTTGCCTGCAACGAGACCCCGGAATACATGCCTCTGCCCATCAGCCTGGCCCACCGCTTCGCCCGGCGCTTGGCCCTAGTCCGTAAAAGCGGCGAATTGCCTTACCTGCGGCCCGACGGCAAAACCCAGGTTTCCGTCATTTATGAAGACGGCGTTCCTGTGGGCATCGACACCATTTTAATTTCCACCCAGCACGACGAAACCATCGGCGCCGTGACCGATAACGCCGAAGTCCAGGCCAAAATTAAAGCCGACCTCTGGGAAGCTGTGGTCAAACCCTGTTTTATCGATCTGCCCATCCAACCCTCGGAAGCCACCAAGTATTTAGTCAATCCCACGGGCAAATTCGTCATCGGCGGCCCCCAGGGCGACGCCGGGCTAACGGGACGGAAAATCATCGTCGACACCTACGGCGGTTACTCCCGCCACGGCGGCGGCGCTTTCTCCGGCAAAGACCCCACCAAGGTGGACCGCTCCGCGGCCTACGCGGCTCGCTACGTGGCTAAAAATATTGTGGCCGCCGGTTTAGCGGATAAATGCGAAGTGCAGGTCAGCTACGCCATCGGAGTGGCTCGTCCCGTGAGCGTTATGTTGGACACCTTCGGCACCGGCAAGGTGGACGAGGATAAACTGCTGGCGGTCATTAGCGAGCATTTTGAACTGCGTCCCGCGGGCATTATCCAAGCCTTTAACCTCCAATCCCTCTCCGGGGAACGGGGCGGACGCTTTTTCCAGGACGTGGCGGCCTACGGTCACTTTGGCCGGGACGATCTCGATTTACCTTGGGAAAAAACCGACAAGGCGGAATTGCTCCAATCGGCTTTTGCCGCCAGCGCCGTCAGTCGTTAACCAGAGAGGCGTTCAGAGTCGAGGGAGACGCTTTCCGCTCTCCCTCCTTCAGCTGCGCTTAGGGAGCGGGAGGAGGGATTACCCAAGACAATCCCTTCGCCGGAAGGGACGGATGGGGTCTACTCTTCGCTACCTTGAAGTTTGATAATCACAAATCCCCAGGCTAAACCCAGAAGCGTCAATCCAATTAGTAGAAACGCTCCATTGGTCAACATACTTTCGGCGGTCATAACACTCTCCCGTAATCTAAATTAAAGTAAAGTTAAAACGTCAAGCTGGGGTCATTATCCCACAGACGCTCCCCCTAGGATTGATTAGACTTAAAATCCCGCCATAACGGGCACCTGATCTAAAGCGCCGGAGATGAGTTGGAGCGCCAAAATGGCCAGAATAGGAGAAAAGTCCATGCCGCCCAGGGGAGGGATAAAGGAGCGGAAGATATTCAAGTAGGGGTCGGTGATGGGGCTGAGGAAGGAAATGACGGAGTTGGCCCAATCGGCGGTCTGAAACCAGGAGAGGAGGATTCT
>JAYKIZ010000162.1:0-2727 GCA_035285965.1 Cyanobacteriota bacterium
TTAAAGTAGGCGATGGGCAAAAACTGGTGCATGGGCGCAAGGGACTGGGGCGGCGCGTCTTCAAAAAAGAGGGTTTAACGTCCGATCATACCACTAGCTTGGCGGCTAAAACCCTAACCGCCGACGCCAAGGCGGAGCGCCAGACCGGGGCTGAGGGGGATTAGGGTCATCAGCATTAAAAAGAGGGCGAAGAGGCCCCAACCGGCCCGGGCGTCGTCGGGTTCCGTCAATTCGTTCAAACTGGGGCGCTCTAACTCCCGCTGTAGGAATAAAATCACCACGGCCCAGTAGAGGGGTAGAGAGTTCACGGTGTTCACCAGGGCCACAATCCCCAAAATAATTAAGGTTCCCACGGTGGCCCGGCGGGCGATTTTGCGGCCGTAGATGGCTTGGACGATCCGCCCCCCGTCCAATTGTCCGGCGGGGAGCAAGTTTAAGGCGTTAATCACCAGCCCCAACCAACCCAGAATCACCAGGGGGTGAATGGCGACGACGCTCTGCTCCAATTCAGCGCCGAGGATGCTTTTAGCTAACAGTCCCACCAGGATCGAGGCTTGGAAATACTGCCCCGGCAGTTGTAAACCGGCGCCGGGATGGGAGAGAACGAGACCGATGGTTAAAAAAAGGAGAGAGACCAAACCCCCCAGCGCCGGCCCCGCTAGGGCGATATCAAAGAGCGCCGCGCGGTGGGGTAAAAGGGATTCAAAGCGGGTGATGGCACCGAAAGAGCCGATTTGCCAGGTGGGGAGGAAAAAGGGCCAACTGAGGCGGATTTGGTATTTCTGAGCCAGCAGACGGTGCCCGACTTCATGGGCCGCAAGGATAGCCGCGACGGCCAGGGCCCAGGGCAGAACTTCCGGGAACCGGCGCCATTGGCCAAAGAAGTCAAACCCCAAGAGGGCGGCGCTGGCCTCCAGGGTGGTGGCAATAGTAGCGACCAGCAGAACCAGCGCCAAATTCTTCTGGGGCCAGGTCATAGGCTGGGGATCGTTGCGGCTGGGGAGAATCACAACCACCGGCCGGTCTTCGGCGCCTTCTACTAAAAAGAGACGGTAATTGTCGCCACAGGCCGCCGTTAACTTCTGGGAGAGTTGGGCAAAGGCTTGCTCGGCGTCCGCCCGCAGATTGCCCCGAAAAATAGCGCCTTCCTGGTAGGGAATGGTTTCCGTAGCGAAAAAGGAGTCAATGCCGAAAATGCCCCGAATTTTTTGTAAATCTTCTTCAGGAATGGGTAGGAGATCCGGCTCTTCCGGCTCCTGAACCGGCGCCGTCGGCAGGGGTTGGGCCTTCGCCAAGGGTAAAGCGGAGGCCTCTTCCCGGCGGATCAGTTTGCCTAGGTAAATATAGCCCCCAAAGGACCCCACAGAGAGGGCGAGAATCACGGCGAGGTTTAAACGCAGACCCAAAGCGAACACCGTTAGGGAAATAAACCAGGGCGACATTAAGATTAAAGACTGGAGCCAGGTCAAAACCCCCACTCGACCATAGGGGCGATAGCGCCGATAGCTCCAGCTAAAAAAGACCCCGGCGAGGCCAAGGAGGCCCAAAGCGGCCCAAGTAAAGGGGGTGGGGGGGGTCATAGCTAAGGGGAGAGGTTAAACAAACTCGGCGCTAGCGGCCCGGAGGTTGCCCCCACAGGCTTGCAGACGGGCTTCCGCCCCTTCGGCGTCTAGGCCGCTCCAGCGCATCAATAGCGCCAGTTTAACCCGCCGTCCGCTCTTTTCGAGTAAGTCCAAAGCGTCGGAGCGGGAGAGATCCGTTAAATCCTGCAAAATGCGCAGAGCGCGGTCTTCCAATTTCTGGTTCGTCACCGCCACGTCCACCATCCGGTTGCCGTAAACTTTCCCGAGGCGGGTCATAATGCCGGTGGAAATAATATTCAGGGCCATTTTAGTGGCGGTGCCGGCCTTGAGCCGGGTCGATCCCGCTAAGATTTCCGGCCCCGTTAACAGGCGAATATTCGCGTCCGCGACCATTGGCGCCTGGGACTCCGGCACGCAGGCCATGAACGCCGTCTTGGCGCCCCGTTCCTTGGCTTTTTCCAACGCGCCCCGCACATAGGGCGTCGTGCCCCCCGCGGTAATGCCGATCACTAAATCTAACGGGCCAATACCCCGCTCCACAATGGCTTCGGCGCCGTCTTCGGCGCTGTCCTCCAACCCTTCGGAACTCCGTACTAGAGCCTCCCGACCCCCGGCGATAATGGCCTGGACTAACTCCGGCGCCGTACAGAAAGTGGGGGGGCATTCCGCCGCGTCGAGCACGCCTAAACGACCGCTGGTGCCGGCGCCGACATAAAAAAGGCGACCCCCCTGGGCTAAACAGTCCGCTCCCAAGGTAATGGTCTGGGCCAAAGCTTCCTCGGCGCCGGCGACGGCCGCCAGGGTTTGGGCGTCTTCTTGATTAAATAAGCGCACTAACTCTAGGGGAGAGAGTTGGTCTAAAGTTTGACTCTGGGGATTCACCTGCTCTGTCAGCAGATAACCCCGTTCCGCTAGGGTCACTATAACAATCCCTCCAAACGGCGCCGGATTTGCTCTAACTCCGCCTCGGAAAATTCCTCAGCCTCTTCCGCGGGGGTCGTTTCCTTGGGCGTCAAGACCCCGTCCGGGTCCCAATCGGCGTCGGCGATATTCTTCTCCGGGGGAATGGCCAACATCCCTTCCGTCACCACTTCGCAGTCGTAGCCCGCCTCTTGACAAAAGGCTTCGATTTCCTGGGAATCCA
>JAYKIZ010000163.1:0-12621 GCA_035285965.1 Cyanobacteriota bacterium
TAGAGCGAGAGGGCTTCAGCCCGACGGAAGAAGCACTCAAAATTCACCGCGACTCGCGGCCAAAGCCAGTCGGCGCGGCCGCCCTTTCCCTTTGACAAGTGTTTGCGAGAAGAGCGCCCGGGATTTATAATGAGCTTCTAGCGCGGATGTAGTTCAGTGGTAGAACGTCAGCTTCCCAAGCTGAATGTCGTGGGTTCGAGTCCCATCATCCGCTTGATTTCCATAACCCTTGAGCTGGCTCGCCTCTCAGAGAGCGCCGTCATTAAAATAGCTTGGCCTTTGTCCTTAAGCCAGAATTTCGCCGAGGGCCTTCTTCCCGACTTTCAGGAGCAGGGCCCGCCACCAAATTAAGGTTAAAGCCAAAGTAATTAAGGTCGACCCCAGCGCCGCGCCGACAAGGACTAATTGGGGCCGCGGCGCCGTCGGCTCCTGCGGCAGGTCGGGATCTTCCACCAATTGCAGGAGGGGAAAGGAGCCGTAGGGGTCGCTCTTGCTCAAATCCACCTTCGCTAGGGTGGAGGTGAAAATCGCCTCCGCAATTTGCACGTCCCGCAGATAACGGTCAAGGATGGATTGTTTTTGGGTTAAGGTTCCCAAGCGAGTTTCCAAGCTTTTCATTTCCTGGGTGAGAGCGGTTAATTGCCCCATCGCGCCCTGGTATTCGGCGTTGGCCAAAACTAATTCCTGAAATAATTCTCCCCGTTTGACGCCGGAGCCGCCGCTGTTATCGAGGCTAAGGCGCTCTAAAGTCTTTTGATCTAAAGCTTTATTAAGCAGGGTCTTTCCTCTCGCTAAAAGCAGGGCCTGAAGCGCCGCTTTGTTTTCCCGCAGTTCCACCACATCGGGGTAGTTTTCCCCGCGACTTTCGAGCAAAGTGTCTAGGGCGACAGTCGTTTCGCTATAGTCCTTAAGGCTTTTTTGAAATTCCTGATCCGTTTGCAAGAGGAGAGCGTCGGCGGCTAGTTCCGGGGAAAGACTGAGGTCGGCGCTGAGCTGGGTTTGGCGGTCGTCGGCCTGTTTGGCTTGGGCGATCAGTTCCGCTCGCTGTTTCCGAAGTAATTCTATTGTGTTGATTAAGTTGGTCACCTGATCGCTGGAGGTCAGGCCAGAAGCGGCCTTATAGCGAGAAAGTTGGGACTGGGCGGCGGTGAGTTTAGCCTGAGCGTCGCTGACGGCCTTTTGAATCGCTTGATTGCGTTTGCCCTGTTCTCCTAAACGAAGGGAGTCTAGACGTTCTGACAGCGCCTCGTAGAGCGCCCAGGCTTTCTTCTGGGTCATGGCCCGGTCTTGCCCAGTGATACTGATTTCCATCATGGTGGTATTGTTAACAATCTTGACCTTGGGTTTGCCGAATTTGTCCGGCTTTACCCCCGCGATAGCCGCCGCTTGATCCAGAATGGCGCTGCTGGAAAGCATCAATTTATAATTCTCCCTCGGGTCGGCCGTAGATCCGAAGGGCGTGGTGGTGGAGGTGGTGGCTTGACCGATGCCCGGCACGTTGACGTTGACCCCCTGACCGGCGCCGGCCACGTTGAGGGTTAACTGGCTGGTGTAAACCGGCTTTGTCGTTTTTAAATACTGAAACACCCCCGCCCAAAGGGAGCCGTTCACTAAAACGGCGACGATTAAATACTTGCCCACCCGCAACCAGGGCCAGGCGGCGCTCTCGGAGGCTTCGACGGGAGCCGGGGTCTCCGCGGCGCTAAGGGGTAGGCGCGAGGAAGGGGTTTCCATTCAAGATTTCTCTAGCGGTTAGACATTTACAATCATTTTAGCTAGACTATTTCTCTCCCTCAGCGACCCTCAGTAAAATAGCGGCGCGGTTCACAATAATGCCCCTTGAGGCTTGAACCGCCCCAGTCATCTTAAAGCCTATTCTTGAGCCTGGTTGCCGAAACGCTGTCGAAGTCTATCAACGGGACGGATCTCTACACCCAATTTCTTGGTAAAGTGGGAGCTATCCTTCTATCTCAATGGGAGAAACTCATGTCTTTATCCGATACTCAAGTTTTGGTCGCCCTCGTGATTGCCCTTCTGCCCGCTTTTTTGGCCTTCCGTCTCTCCACGGAACTTTACAAATAACCCTCGCGTCGGAGCCGCAATAGGCTAATCGGTCCTAGGACGGTCGCCGCCGCCTAGGACTGGGGAGCAAGCCGAAGTATTTTTCCGTCTCCACCACCGCCATGACCGCCGCCGCTTCTCCTCCCGCCCGCCCGCACCGCCGCAAGCGCCAACGCCCCCGCACCGGCGTCGCCTTCCAACCGGAGCATCAATGGCTCCTCTGGGAAATTATTTTTAAGCTGGGGTTAAACGCCCTCTTCATCGTCGGCGCTTCCCTCTCCATTCTTCGCCTGCTTCCTTACCAGCAGATTCAGCAGGCTAAACTAGAGGACGTCCGTTTACAAGTCCGGGAAACGGAGCGACGAGTGGAAGCCCTCCGCCGGGACTTTAGCCGCAGTTTTGACCCCGGTCAAAGTCGTAAACTGATGGAGGAAGTCAGCCCCCGCCTCGATCCCAACCAGCGTCAAGTGATCCTCACCCCTCCCCCCGGCGCGCCCTAAAGGATAGAGATTCCCATGCTCCGATTTTTCTCGAGCCTTTTAGCCAGTTTTGTCTTGATTCTTAGTCTCCTAGGCTCAAGCGCCGACGCCCTGGCGGTTCGCTACGACCGGGTCAATATTGTGGAAGGGGACTTTTCCGGTCAGGATCTGCAAAATTCGGTTTTTGACCACGCCAACTTGCGGGGGACGGATTTCAGCAACGCCGATCTGCGGGGAGTCCGCTTTTTTTCCTCCAACCTCGACAGCGCCAACTTTGAAAACGCCGACCTCCGGGGCGCCGATTTTGAGTCCGCCCGTCTCACCTACGCTAATTTCCACAACGCCCGTTTAGAAGGCGCCTTTGGCACCAATACCAAATTTGGGGAAGCCAACATCGAGGGCGCCGATTTTACCGACATGATCCTCCGCCCGGATGTGGAAGCGTACCTTTGTAGTCGAGCCGCTGGGGTCAACCCCGTCACCGGGCGAGCCACCAAAGAAACCCTTTACTGTCCAGACTAGGGCGAGACGCCGACGTTATCCTTATCATTGAGTCCTATGGCTTGGTTTCCTTCCTATCGACCACAACATTTATCTCTCGGCCCCTTGGAGCGGGAGATTCTGGAAATTCTTTGGGACCTGGGGCAAGGGACGGTTAAAGATATCCACGACCGTATCCTAGCGGATCCGAACCGGGAATTGGCCTATTCTTCGGTCACTACCGTGCTTAATCGTCTGACTAAAAAGGGCTGGTTAGCCTGTCAGAAAGAAGGGCGAGCCTTTATCTGGACGCCCCGAGTCAGCGCCGCTCAGGCCCAGGCGATTCGCTCCTACGAGCAACTGCAACAGTTTCTGGCCGTCAGTAACCCCGACGTGGTGGCCGCCTTCGCCGATAACCTCGACGCCGCCAGCCTTGAACAATTGGAGGCCATTGCCGAGCGTCTACGGACGCTACGCCGTCAACGGGGGGAATAGCTCATGCACTTGGGTATCTTGTTTTTAGCGGCAAGCTTGATTATTTTAGTGCGAGTCATCGCTCTCCGGGGTAATCCCCGTTTGGCCTACGGCGCCGCCTTGGCCCACTTCGCGCTCCCCCCTCTGATTTTATTAACCACGGCGCTGGCTATTGTGGCTATGGGCAATCAGGGGGAAATGTGGGGCATGGCCTTGGGTCGGGGCAGTTATCTGCTGGCTTGGGCTTTTCTGGGCGTCAGCTTGCTCTTGCTATTCCTGCGCTTGTTTCAGTTAACCCTCACCCTCCGGCGCCTAGATTCCTATAGGATTTTCAATTTAGGAACCCACACTATCCGATTGCTTCCTCTCGCTTTTCCCTACAGCGCCCAAATCGGCTTTTGGCGCCCCCAGTTGGTGGTTAGTCAAGGCATGATCGATTTGCTATCGCCGGAGCATTTAAAGGCGGTTCTAGCCCACGAAGCGGCCCACGCCCAATATCGAGACACTTTTTGCTTCTTTTGGTTGGGCTGGTTGCGGCAACTCACGCCCTGGCTTCCCTACAGCGAAGCCCTCTGGCAAGAGCTTTTGCTCCTGCGGGAAATTCGGGCCGACCATTGGGCGGCGGAGCGTCAAGATCCTCTCCTACTGGCGGAAGCCCTCACCTTTGTGAATCAAGCCATTCATCAGCCTTTAGGGGATTTGTTTGAGCCGTCCCTCGCTATTCCTTTCCATCAACGCCAACAACGGTTTTTAACCCGTATTAATAGCCTCGTTGAACCGGCGCTGTCCGATAGTTTGGTCAAAACCTATTCTCAACCGCAACTGTTGGCGCTCTTTTCCTTAACCCTCATTCCTTTCCTTTTTATTCCTCTCCACTATGGCTAACGCCCTTTCCCCCGGTCTGGCGGCTCCCCCCTTTACGGCGCCGGCTACGGACGGTCAAACCTATTCCCTGACGGATTTTGCCGGGAGTTGGCTAATTCTTTACTTTTACCCTAAGGACAATACCCCCGGTTGCACGACGGAGGCCCAAGAGTTTAGTCAGCGCCGGGAGGCCTTTGCCCAACTCGGCGCCCAGGTGGCGGGAGTTAGCCCCGATTCTCTGGAAAGTCACGGTAAGTTTATTCAGAAAAAGGCGTTAACGATCCTGCTCCTGAGCGATCCGGATCATGTGATGGCCGAAGCCTACGGCGCTTGGGGACTGAAGAAGTTTATGGGTAAGGAATATCTAGGAATTTTGCGGAGCACGTTTTTGATTAATCCCCAGGGGGAAATCGCCCATATTTGGCCCAAGGTCAAGGTCAAAGACCACGCCGAAACCGTTTTGCGAACCTTAACGGCGCTGGCGGGGAATTAAATACAGAAAAGAGGGGCGTTAACCCCTCTTCCTGGTTGATTATGATGCGGATGGCGAGACTCGAACTCGCAAGGCAAAGCCACACGCCCCTCAAACGTGCGCGTATACCAATTCCGCCACATCCGCATTTGAGCGGCTTTCATCATAGCACGCTTCCGCTTTCAGACACAAGGGGCTGACCGGAAAAATTGGTTTCCGCCGCTGAGTCCGGCCAAGATCCCCAAGGAATGGCTAAATTCAGAGAGACTTGTCAAAACGCCCTAGAATCTCTCTATTATCTTAGGTACAGGGGAAGAGCCTGATTCTAGACCCCCGCGCTATACCGTTGTCGCCGGCTCTCCCCTCCCTTCCTGTTTCCGCCGTTTACCCACCGCCATGGCCAAACTCGTCATTGTCGAATCCCCCACGAAAGCTCGCACCATTCGCAACTACCTACCGGGAGATTACCGGGTGGAGGCGTCTATGGGCCATGTGCGGGATTTGCCCGCTTCGGCGGAGGAGGTGCCCGCCAACTACAAGGAAAAACCCTGGGCTAATTTGGGGGTGGATGTGGAACACGACTTTGAACCTCTCTACGTGATTCCCAAAAGTAAAAAGAAGATTGTTAAAGAATTACAAACGGCCCTGAAGCAAGCCGATGAGGTGATCCTCGCCACGGACGAAGACCGGGAGGGGGAAAGTATCAGTTGGCATCTGCTCCAACTCCTGAATCCTCAGGTACCCATTAAGCGCATGGTCTTCCACGAAATTACCCAGGAGGCCATCCAGGCGGCGCTGGCTAACTGTCGGGATATTGATGAAAATCTCGTCCACGCCCAGGAGACCCGCCGCATTTTAGACCGCTTGGTGGGTTATACCCTTTCCCCCTTGTTATGGAAAAAAATCGCCTGGGGTCTCTCCGCCGGTCGGGTGCAGTCCGTCGCCGTTCGTTTACTCGTTCAACGAGAGCGGGAGCGCCGGGCCTTTAAAACGGCGGCCTATTGGGATCTCAAGGCGCTACTCGTCCATCTGGAAGCGTCCTTTGAGGCGAAGTTAGTGACCCTGGCGGAGCAAAAAATCGCCATCGGCGCCGACTTTGATCCCCAGACAGGGCAGTTGTTGCCTAACCGGTCGGTTTTAGCGCTGGATCAAGACGCGGCGACCGAGTTAAAGGAGCGCCTGACGGGAAAACCCTGGCAGGTGACCCACACGGAAGAAAAACCCACCACCCGGCGCCCTTACCCCCCCTTTACCACTTCCACCCTCCAGCAGGAAGCCAACCGCAAACTGGGATTGTCCGCCCGGGACGCCATGCGAACCGCCCAAAAGCTCTACGAAGAGGGTTTCATCACCTATATGCGGACGGATTCGGTCCACCTCTCGGAGCAGGCCATCGCCGCGGCCCGCCAGTGTATCCAGCAGATGTACGGCGCCGAGTATCTCAGCCCCAAACCCAAGCAATACACCACCAAAAGCAAAGGCGCCCAGGAAGCCCACGAAGCCATCCGCCCGGCGGGGACCGAATTTCGCGTTCCCAACCGAACCGGGTTAACGGGGCAGGAGTTGGCGCTCTACGATCTGATTTGGAAACGGACGGTGGCCTGTCAGATGGCGGACGCCCAAGTGACTCAATTGGCGGTGTTGCTCAAGGTGGAAGACGCCGAATTTCGCGCCGCCGGCAAACGGATTGATTTTCCTGGTTTTTTCCGGGCCTACGTGGAAGGCTCGGACGACCCGGAGGCCAGTTTGGAAAATCAGGAGGTGATTTTGCCGCCTCTAGTGGTGGGAGACCGGCCCCAGTGCCAAGACTTAATGGAGGTGGGCCACGAAACCCAACCCCCCGCCCGCTACACCGAAGCCTCTCTGGTCAAAACCCTAGAGCGGGAAGGGGTCGGCCGCCCCAGCACCTACGCCAGCATTATCGGCACCATTATGGACCGGGGTTACGCCCAGATGCGTAGTAAGGCGCTAGTTCCCACCTTTACGGCCTTCGCCGTGGTTTCTCTGCTGGAAGCCCATTTCCCGGATCTGGTGGATACCGGCTTTACCTCCCGCATGGAGCAATCCCTGGACGAAATCGCCGCAGGGCAAACCGCCTGGTTGCCCTATTTACAAACCTTTTTCCTGGGGGAAGCGGGCCTAGAGCGCCAAGTTAAGACTCGGGAAAGCGAAATCGACCCCAGCGCCGCTAAGGCTATTGAGCTGGAAAACCTCAACGCCCGGGTCAAAATCGGCAAATTCGGCCCCTACATTGAAATTCCTCAGGGCGAGGAAATCGTCACCGCCTCCATTCCCGCGGATTTAACCCCCGCGGATCTCAGCCCGGAGCAAGTCGAAATTCTCCTCAAACAAAAAACCGAAGGCCCCCAGGCGCTGGGCGTCCATCCCGAATCCGGGGAAACCATTTACCTCCTCATCGGCAGTTACGGCCCCTACGTCCAGTTGGGGGAAGCCACGGAAGAAAATAAAAAACCGAAACGGGCCTCCTTACCCAAAGGAGTGAAACCGGAAGACCTCACCCTAGAGTCCGCTGTTGGTTTATTAGCTCTACCCCGCCTTTTAGGCAATCACCCGGAAACTGACGCCGCGGTGAAAGCCAGCCTCGGGCGCTTTGGCCCCTATGTCGTCCACGACCAGGGCAAAGACTCAAAGGATTTCCGCTCTCTAAAAGCCGGGGACGACGTCTTGACAATTACCCTAGAGCGGGCGCTGGAACTGTTAGCCGAACCCAAACGGGGCCGGGGTTCTAAAACCCCCCTCAAGGAATTGGGCGCCCATCCGGCGGATCAGGAGCCGGTCAATATTTACCAGGGGCCCTACGGAATTTATGTCAAACACGGCAAAGTCAACGCCGGACTCCCGGAAGGAGAAACCCCGGAAACTTTTACTCTCGAAAAAGCTCTGGCGGTTTTAGCGACCAAATCCGGCGCTAAGAAAAAACGAGCTTCTAGCGGCGCAAAGACCGCCAAAACGCCCCGGAAGAAAACCGCGGCTAAGAAGACCGCCTCGACTCGCAAAGGCAGCGCCGCTAAAACTTGAAACTGACTCACTCAATAACCTATGACTCAAATCTCCCCGCCCCTGTCCCCCCGGCAAACCCTGCCGACCATGTATGACCTACCCAGCGAAGAAATTGGAGATCCCGGCGTGCCCGACGAGTTTCATGTTTTTCAGCCGGAACTGTTGCGACAAACCTTCCGCCCCCCCGCCTACGACCCCCAGGAAGTCTTCGTGGCGGCGGATTTAAACCTCTACTACGACCTGCGCCAGCCCCAATGGTATAAACGCCCGGATTGGTTCGCCGTTCTTGGCCTGCCGCGGCTCTATGATCAAACCGAGTTGCGTCTCAGCTACGTCCGCTGGCAGGAAGGGGTCGATCCCTTTGTGGTGGTGGAACTGCTCTCCCCCGGCACAGAAAAGGAAGATTTGGGTCAAACCCTACGGGACGCCAGCCAGCCCCCCAATAAATGGACGGTCTATGAGCAGATTTTAAAAGCGCCGTACTACTTTGTCTATGACCGCTACAGCGACACCCTGCAAGCCTTTGGGCTAATGATGAGCCGTTATCAACCTCTGCCCATTGAAGGACAAGGCGTCTGGCTCCCGGAGGCCCAACTGGGTTTGGGACTCTGGCAAGGCCGTTATCAGGGCATTGAGCGCCGGTGGTTGCGGTGGTACGACAAGAGGGGCCGTTGGCTCCCTACCCCGGAGGAGGCGGAACGACAACAGGTGGAGGAGGAGCGCCTCCGGGCCGAAACCGAAAAACAACGGGCCGAGGAAGAGCGCCTCCGGGCTGAAGCTGAAAAACAACGGGCGGACAGCGCCGAAGCGGAACTCCAGCGCCTACGGCGCTTGCTGGCGGAAGCGGGCGTCAATCCCCAGTCTGCGTCCTAGTTATGGGTCGTCAACTTTTAGCCGGTTTTGTCTTAAGCCTAGGGTTAACTTTCCCCTTATCGGCAGACGCCCAGGGGAACTTGAAACCGGGAGACCTAACGGCCCGCACTCAATCCCAGATGACGCCCCCGGCCCAGGCCCGACATCGTCAAAAACAACTTAACTTTATCCAGCCCCAACGCTTTGACCTGAAAACTTACCCCGTCAGCGCCGCTACGGAAACCCACTGGCGCCAAACCCTCTGGGCCACGGCTCTACTGGAGCCGGATTTGTCCGAAACCCGAACGGCGCTGGCCGGTTTACTGCAACTGGGAACCCAGGGGAACTTAACGGCGCCGGAGACCCGTATTTTAGAACAGGCGCTACAGGTCGCCACTCAACTTTACCTTGCCAATTCCGACAAGGAAAGCCGATTAGGACAAGCCTTAACCCAACTGGTCGAAACCAGCCCCTCCCCCCAATGGGCCGCCATGGCCCTGTCGGCGCTGACCCAGGGCGGTTTAGATCCCGCCGAAATTAACCGCTATCGCCAAAGCCTAGAAGCCCGTTTCCCCGGCGCCGACGAGTTTTTAACGGTGGCTCTGCGGGATCTGGGCGAACAAATCCAGCCTTCCCCCCTACCGCCCCTCGCCGACTTGGTACATTGGCAAATCGCGCCGAATCAGAGTCAGGTCTATGTTTTCTGTCGTCCCCAGCGGGGAACCCTCTGTCGGGCTTTTTTAAAGGATAAAAACGGCGCCTGGGTTCGAGAAAGCTCCCAACCCGGCGCGGCTCTCTGGTCTATTCCCCTCTCGGGACGCTCTCTCCACGGTTTGCGTTGGAATTTTATCCGCGGCGCCACTCCCCAGGGCCTTTATCGCGTCGACGGCGTTATGCCCCGCTCCGAAGGGCCCTATTTCCCGGCCTACGGGCAGTTTCCCCTCCTCAAAGTTTTTTTACCTCAGGAAGACCCCCGCTTTGCCCCCAGCCTGGCGCAATATCAAACCCTCCTGCCCCCCCGTTGGCGCAAGTATTTTCCCCTCCAGCAGAGCTACTGGGCCGGTCGTTTGGGGCGCTCCCTGATTCGGATTCACGGCACGGGCGAGTTCCCGAACTTTTTCGCCAACAATCGGCGCTTTCCCCAGAGTTGGGGCTGGAATCCCGCCATTGGTTGCCTATCGGCGCTGGAGACCTATAACGAGAGGGGCCAACTGCTCAAGGCGGATATTCCAGATCTTCTAGAACGACTGAGCCTGGCCCAGGGCGGAAGCCTAGAGGGCTATTTACTGGTCGTAGATATTCCGGGGGACGAGACGGCGCCGGTCACCCCCAAAGAGATCGAGAGTTTAATCAATCAAGAGTTTTGAAGCAAAGGTTAAATAAATCTTAAGTTTCCCCGGAGACAGGGGAAAGCTAGGGATAATAGGGTCAGGGATCAAGAAAAACAAGCTAGGGATCAACCTGAGCCTCCCTTTTTTGGCTAATTTCCCTCGGTTTATAACGATTTCCCCATAATATCTATGACGACTCAAATTATCCATTGTCCCAACTGCGGCAGTTACGCCCATCGGCGCCATTTGCCCCAATTACAAATCATTGAAACCGCCTGTCCGGTGTGCGATTATCTCCTAGTCAGTTGCGGTAAAACCGGCAATGTGGTGGAGTCCTACATCGCGGCTATGCGGGGGACAGAAACCCCTCCCGCGCCTAAACTTTAACGGTCGCGCTGGAAACTGGAGAGATCGAACGAGACGGGGTTAATGGCGATTAAGAACGGCGCCGCTCATAAAACCCCTCGCGTTCGTTGACTCTAGCCCAAAGCGCCGCCGGCCTCCGCCGCCTGTTTTTCCCGTTTTTTGCGGTCGGCTTCGGCGCTTTCCGCTAAGACTTTGAGCAGTTGATCGACTTTATCGAGGTTACTACGGTAGAGGTCTAGGTCTTTCTGGAACTTATCCCCGGAGAGTTTCAGCGTTTCCGCCAACTGGCCGAGAGTTTGTTGGCGCTGTTCGGCGTCTTCCGCCAGCGCCGGCGCCAGTTCCAATAGGGCGGTATAAAGCCCAATGGCAAAGAGGCGGCTATATTTAAAATTCGGATTTTGGGCGATTTTATCCAGGGTCGTCAATAACAGGCTATTCTCCGGCGCCGTCTCAGACGTTAAAACCTGCTCTAGGCTTAAACCCTGAACGCTCTCCCGGAGCGCCGCCGCGTCCTGCCGGTATTGATCGGCGCCGCCGGAGATAGATTGACACAACGCTTCTAAAATGGCGCCGAGATCCTCCGCGGGCTGATAGCCCTGCATAAACTTATCAAAGGCGGTCACCACCCCTAGGGCAAAAATCGGGTCGTAGCGAAAATCCCGGTTGACCACCAAGAGGTGCATTTCCACCAACAACTCTTCCACCAGGCGCCGATAGACCGAGCTGATGGGACGGTTATAGCGCCGGTAAAAATCCCGCTTAGCGTCTGAAACAGTACGAATTTTAGTCACAACCGAGCCTAACAACCCAAAGAAATAGCCTTCCTATTGTCCCCTGTCCGGCGGCCTTTGCCAAGGCGGGAGCAGTCCCCGGATTAACCAGTCGGCGCCGATGGCCTCGATTTCGACCTCCGAGAGTTCCAGAGCCTCAGTCATGCGGGTTAAGCCTAAATCCCCCACCGGCCCCGGCGCCTGGGCGCCGCCAATGAGTTTGGGGGCAATAAAGGCCCAGAGTTCCTGAACGCAGTTGTCCGCAATGGCCGGCGCCGCCAGAACGCCGCCGCACTCCCAGAGAACCTGTAAACAATCCCGCCGGTAGAGTTCCGCCATAACTTCCCCCGGCGTCAAGCGAGGCAACACCAAGACTTCCACCCCCAGGGCCTCTAAACGCGCTCTCGTTTCCCTATCGGCGCCGATTTGCGTAACCACCAAAGTCGGCGCTCGGGTTTGTTCCCAGAGATTGGCTTCCTTAGGTAAGTCTAAACCGCGACTCAACACTACTCGCAGGGGATCTTTAACGCCCTGGCCATGACTGGTGAGGCGGGGATTATCCCGACGGACAGTTTGTCCTCCCACGATCACCGCTTCGCACTCTCCCCGCAGTCGATGGACTCTTTGCCGGGCCGCTTCCCCCGTCACCCAGGCGCTGTGGCCGGAACTAGCGGCGATTTTCCCGTCTAAGGTCATGGCGTATTTATAAATTCCCCAGGGACGGCGCTGGGTTACCCGTTGGATAAAGGCGCGATTCAGGCGCAGGCACTCCGTTTCCATAACCCCTAGGGTTACCTCCAAACCGGCCTGCCGGAGGCGCTGGATTCCCTGACCGGAAACCAGAGGATTGGGGTCGATCATGCCCGCCGCCACCCGTTGAATCCCGGCCTCAATAATGGCTTCGGTACAGGGGGGCGTCCGGCCCTGATGGTTACAGGGTTCGAGGTTAACGTAGAGGGTTCCGCCCTGGGCTAACGCGCCCGCCTGGCGGAGGGCGAAAATTTCGGCGTGGGGTTGTCCCGCCTGGGGATGATAACCTTCCCCAACAATTTGCCCATTTTTAACAATCACGGAACCCACTAAGGGATTCGGCGCTGTTTTTCCTAACCCCTGGCGGGCCAGGTCGAGGCAACGGGCCATGTAGATTTCATCGGCGCTCATCTTTGCTGACCAGCCTAGTTATTTATAGGGTGTGTTAGACGTAGCCGTAACGTACCTTAGCCATAGTGTGATGCCTTACGCTGTCGCTAACTCCCCCTCTTGGGAGGGGGCTGGGGGGTGGGTCTAAACCTTGAGACGAACCCACCCCTAGCCCCTCCAAGGGAGGGGAACCGGAAACCTCGCATTACTACTAGTTAGACGTAGTTTACCGACAGGTTCCCTGACCCTGATCTCGAACCTCTCCCCCCGGTAGCGCCAGATAGCGCCAACGGTAACTCTGGGGTTTAAGC
>JAYKIZ010000164.1:0-8233 GCA_035285965.1 Cyanobacteriota bacterium
TTCTTTTCCTAGCCACCAACCAACAGGCCGGGGTAGAGATGAAAGTTCTAATGCCCTGGCACCAACTGGTGATGGAATGTTGGCAAGTGGGGTTGCGCTCCCGTCAGCGGGAGGATGATCCAGATTCAGTATTCCCCTAAACAGAGTCAGTAAAATCCCGTAAATGAAGGATCGTTTAGAGGCGGTTGTCAATTCAAATAGCCTAATGTTAACCTAGGGTTTCCTTTCTGACTTTCCAAATATAATGCGCTTCAACTCAAGATATTGCCAAGCCTTTTTACTAATTCCGCTAGTTTTTTCGCTAGCGTCCTGTAGAAGCAACCGCTCTCGCAACCTGATTACCGCCGCCGCCGTCGAAGAACCGCCCATTCTCGAAACGCTTCCCCTGGATCTCGCTTCAGTAGGGCCGGCGCCGCCCATTATCGTCGATCCGCCGGTGGTGGAGCTCCCCATTTCTCCAGATCCGCCGGTTGTTCCCCCGATTGATCCTCCTCCCCCTGTGCCGATCCCCGAGCCCTTGACTCTCCTCGGCGCCGGCGCCGCGGCGGCCTTGGGTTTCAGGTTTAAGCAAAAGAGGTCAAGAAAGTAAACGGTTAAGAACATTCTGAGAGAGGACACTCTCTTTTTTTATGAAAAAATTTAATCTCTTGGGTTTAATTTTAGCTTTCTCCCGGACCCCGCAAGCGCCGGAGCCAGTGACGGAGATCATCGCTATTTAAGCGATAGCTGAGGGGATGGGCCACTAGGCGGGCCGTGCTCTCGAATAAGACCTCAATTTCCGTCAGGCCGTTTTCCCTCAGGGTTTTTCCCGTGGAGACCAGATCGACAATGGCTTTGGACATGCCGGTAATGGGGCCTAATTCCACGGAGCCGTAGAGGGGGATAATTTCCACCGGCAGGTCTAGCCCCCGGAAATGCTCCTGAGCGCAGTGGACAAATTTGGAAGCCACTTTGCTATGGGGAGGCAAATCCGCCGAGCGCCGGTAGGGACTGGCGGCTGGCGCCGCCACGGAGAGACGGCAGTGACCGAAGCCCAGATCCGCCAACTGGGCCACCTGGGGCTTTTTCTCCCGTAGGACGTCGTAGCCGACAATCCCCAAATGGGCTTGGCCGTACTCCACATAGACCGGCACATCCTGGGCCCGCACCAATAAAGCTTTCGCTGTTTGACTCGGATCCGCGATTTGGAGCTGGCGGTTTTTAGGATCTAAAAAAAGACTAAAGTCCAGACCCAGATCTTGAAAGAGGCGAATACTGTCCTGAAGCAGAGCGCCTTTCGGCAAAGCGATAGTGAGCATGGGTTAGGCCTGGGACGTTTTTAAAGACCAGTTTTCAATAATGCGCTGGCGGGGGCGGGCGATGACTAAAGCGCCGTCGGGAACGTTGTGGGTGACGACGGAACCCGCGGCCACCGTGACCCCCGCGCCTAAATTCACCGGGGCCACAAAGACGCTATTGGCTCCCGTTTTGGTGCCGCTCCCGATTTGGGTTAAATGTTTATTCTGGCCGTCGTAGTTGGCGGTGATGGTGCCGGCGCCGACATTGACCCGCTCTCCCAACTGGGCGTCTCCCAGATAGCTGAGGTGGGCGATATTAGAGCCGGCGCCGACCTGGGTTTTTTTGATTTCCACAAAGTTGCCAATCCGACAATTTTCGCCAATCTCCGCTTGACCCCGGATATGACTATAGGGGCCCACCCGACTCTGGGCTTGGACGACGCTGTCGCTGATCACGGAGTAGAGAACCCGAGCGCCGGCGCCGATGTGACTGTCTTCAATTAAACAACCCGGCCCGATGCGAGCGCCGGCGCCGATGACGGTTTTCCCCCGCAGGTGGGTTTGGGGTTCGATAATGGCGTCGGCGCCGATTGCTACCGTGTCGTCGATGGTGATGCTGGCGGGATCGATCAAAGTGACTCCCGCGGCCATCCATTTTTCCTTGGTGCGAGTTTGTAGCACCGCCGCCGCCGTCGCCAACTGTTGGCGGTCGTTGATGCCTTTAATTTCCTGAAAATCCGCCACATCCACCGCCATTACCCGTTCCAAAACATGGGCGACATCGGTGAGATAGTATTCCTGTTGGTCGTTGCTGGGGGTGAGTCGGGGCAGAACCTCCGCTAGAGAGGGCCAGTGGAAACAGTAAATCCCGCCGTTAACGCGATGATTTTGGCGCTGGGCGGTATTGCAGTCCCGGTCTTCCACAATTTGGGTGACCCAATTTTGACCGTCGCAAAAAACCCGGCCGTAGCCCTTGGGTTCCGGCAGATGGGCCGTGAGCAGGGTGGCTTGATTTTGGTGTTGTTGGTGTAGGGCGAGTAAATTTTGCAGGGTTTCCGGTCGCAGTAAGGGGGCGTCGCCGTTGAGAACGAGTAAATCTCCCTGATAGTTTTCTAGATGGGGCAATAACTGTTGAATGGCGTGGCCGGTGCCCAACTGTTCCCGTTGCTCCACAAACTCCGTCCGAGCGTAGTTCTGAAGGTGACTTTGAACGGCTTCCGCCTGATAGCCGACAATAGCGAATAAGCGTTCGGGCTGAAGGGGATCGCAACTGGCCATCACCCGCTCGATCAAGGAGCGCCCGCCGAGGTTATGGAGAACCTTGGGAAGGGAAGATTTCATGCGGGTGCCTTTCCCCGCCGCCAGGATTGCCACTGCCACCATAAGACGCGCGCCGAGTAGTCCGAGAGGTCAAGGCTTAGTATATCGCTAGAGGGTAGGTTAGGGGTTAGGGAATAGGGATTGGGAATTAGGGCGCGTCTTGCCGCCGCTCCCAGAGATCCGGTCGGCGCCGGCGGGTGCGCTCTTCCTGCTGTTGTCGGCGCCAGTGGGCGATGGCCTGGTGGTTGCCGGAGAGTAAAACCGGGGGCACGTCCCAGTCTCGGAAACGGGGGGGGCGGGTGTAGTGGGGATAGTCCAGCAGTCCGTCCGCAAAACTTTCCTGTTGCAGGGACTCCTCCTTGCCCACAGTGCCAGGCAGAAGCCGCACCACGCCGTTAATCAGCGCCAGCGCCGGAATTTCCCCGCAGGTGAGGACAAAATCTCCGAGGGAAATCTCCCGATCCGCCAGATGGGCGACTCGCTCGTCCACGCCTTCGTAATGGCCGCAAATGAAAACCAGTTGGGCGCAGGGGGTTAACTCTTGCAACAGGGACTGCCGGAGGGGTTCCCCTTGGGGCGTGAACAGAATCACCTGACGGGGGTCTAAGGAGGGCAAGGACTCGACGGCTTTAAAAATCGGCTCCGCTTTCAGCACCATGCCCACGCCGCCGCCGTAGGGTTCGTCGTCCACTCGGCGGTGTTTATCTTCCGTAAAATCCCTAGGGTTGACGAGATTAACCTGGGCGATCTCCTTGGCTAGGGCTTTGCCCAACAGTCCTGATTGCAGAGGAGAGATAAAAAAATCTGGAAATAGGGTGATAATGTCGATTCTCAAGGCATTCTTGACGCTATATTCTTATCGATGGTATTTTAGGTTTTCCCCGTCCCTATCCGCAAGCTCAGGGATTGGCGGCGCTTGAAACAGTTTCCCCGCCGCTTGTTCTCCCGTCCCCGATTCATGATGTTGCCAGTCGAGAATTCCCTTATTTCCTCCACCCTCACCCCTTCCACTCAAAGGGCGGTTCTGATTATCGGCGGCGCGGAGGATAAGGTGCATGGCCGGGAGATTCTCCAGACCTTTTGGCAACGCTCCGGCGGCCCGGAGTCCTGTATTGGCATCGTCCCTTCGGCTTCCCGGGAGCCGGTCTTGATCGGCGACCGCTATCGACAGATTTTTGAAGAGATGGGCGCTCCCCAGATTCAGGTCTTGGACGTGCGGGACCGGGTTCAGGGAGAAGATTCCGAATTTCTCGCCTTTGTGGAAGCCTGCACGGGCATTTTTCTCACCGGCGGCGATCAACTGCGTTTGTGCGGTCTCCTGGCGGATACCCCCCTTATGGATCGGATCCGACAACGGGCTCATCGAGGAGAAATTACCCTCGCGGGCACCAGCGCCGGCGCCGCGGTGATGGGGCACCACATGATCGCCGGGGGCAGTAGCGGCGAATGGCCCAATCGCTCTCTGGTGGATATGGCGGTGGGGCTGGGCATTTTCCCCCAGTTAATCGTGGACCAACATTTCCATAACCGGAACCGCATGGCCCGCCTTCTCAGCGCCCTAGCCAGCCACCCGGATCGTCTGGCTATCGGTATCGACGAGGACACCTGCGCGCTCTTCGAGCGGGACGGCTTAATTCGAGTCATCGGGCAGGGCACCGTTTCCGTCGTCGATGGGCGGGACTTGACCCATACCAATTTCGGCGCCGCGGGGCCCAACAGCCCCCTCAGTCTCCATAATCTCCGTCTCCATGTGCTAGCCCACGGGGATTGTTACCATCTCCACAAGCATGAGGCTTTTTGCGGCGGTTTGGCGCCTCAACCCCAGCCCGAGAGTTAAGGGGAGAAGGAAGTAAACTGTTCATGGTGAACAGTTATCCGGGGAAATGACCCTTGACAATAGCGATTGGCTAATTTGACCTTCCCCGACCGAACTCCGACGTCCAGCTCAGCGACTATGAAAATTCTCAAAACCTTGACCCTGCGCGGCCCCAACTACTGGAGTATCCGCCGCCATAAATTAGTCGTCATGCGTCTGGATCTGGAAGATTTGGCGGAGAAGCCTTCTAATCTGATCCCCGGTTTCTATGAGGGGATGGTTCAACTGCTCCCCAGTTTGGTGGAACATTTTTGCTCGCCGGGCCACCGGGGCGGTTTTCTGGAGCGAGTGCAGACGGGAACCTACATGGGGCACATCATTGAGCACATCGCCCTGGAGCTTCAGGAATTGGCGGGGATGCCCGTGGGCTTTGGTCGCACTCGGGAAACGGCCACTGCGGGCGTCTATAACGTCGTCTTTGAGTACGGGGAAGAGCAGGCGGGACGCTACGCGGGCCGGGCGGCGGTCAGGCTTTGTCAGTCCCTCGTGGATACCGGCGCCTATCCCCCGGAGGAGTTGGCCCAGGATCTGGCGGATTTGCGGGATCTGCAGGCCAACGCGGCGCTGGGGCCGAGCACGGAAACCATTGTCCTCGAAGCCGAAGCTCGGAAAATTCCCTGGACGCTGTTGAATACCCGGGCTATGGTTCAGTTAGGCTATGGCGTCCACCAGCGCCGGATTCAGGCCACCCTCAGTTCCCAGTCCGGCATTCTCGGGGTGGAATTAGCCTGCGATAAGGAAGGCACAAAAACCATCCTCCGGGAAGCGGGGATTCCGGTGCCCCGGGGCACGACGATTCAGTACTACGAAGAGTTAGAGGGCGCGATTGCGGAAGTGGGGGGCTATCCCATTGTCCTCAAGCCCCTGGACGGCAACCACGGCCGGGGCATTACCATCGATATTAAAAACTGGGAACAGGCCGGCGCCGCCTACGATCTGGCCAGCCAAGAGTCCAAAACCCGCACGGTGATTGTGGAGCGTTTTTACCCCGGTAGCGACCACCGGGTCTTGGTGATCAACGGCAAATTGGTGGCGGTGGCGGAGCGGATTCCGGCCCATGTGGTGGGGGACGGCCAGTCCACCATTGAGCAGTTAATCGAAACCACCAACCAAGATCCCAACCGGGGCGACGGCCACGCCAACGTGTTAACTAAAATCACCCTCAACCAAACGGCGCTGGACGTCCTAGAGCGCCAAGGTTACCGTCTTGCCACCGTTCTGCCCCCAGGGGAGATCGCCTATCTCCGGGCCACCGCCAACCTGAGCACCGGCGGTATCGCCGTGGACCGCACCGACGAGATTCACCCGGAAAATATCTGGCTGATGGAGCGGGTGGCCCAAATTATCGGTTTGGACATCGCCGGCATCGACGTGGTCACCCCGGATATCACCCGACCCCTACGGGAAACCAACGGCGTCATTGTGGAAGTAAACGCCGCCCCAGGTTTTCGGATGCACGTGGCCCCCAGTCGGGGTCTGCCCCGCAACGTGGCGGCGCCGGTCTTGGATATGCTCTTTCCCCCCGGAACGCCCTGTCGCGTTCCCATCATCGCGGTCACCGGGACAAACGGAAAAACAACGACGACTCGCTTAATCGCCCATATCTATCGCCAGACTGGGAAAACCGTGGGTTACACCAGCACCGACGCCATTTATATCAATGAATATCTAGTGGAAAAAGGGGACAATACCGGCCCCCAAAGCGCCGCGGTGATTTTGAAAGATCCCACGGTGGAGGTGGCGGTGCTAGAAACCGCTCGGGGGGGCATTCTCCGCTCCGGTCTGGCCTTTGAAAGTTGCGACGTGGGGGTGGTGCTAAACGTGGCGGCGGATCACCTGGGACTGGGGGACATCGACACCATCGAGCAAATGGCCCAGGTCAAAGCCGTTGTCGCCGAAGTGGTCAGTCCCCAGGGCTACGCCGTCCTCAACGCCGACGATCCCCGGGTGGCGGCCATGGCGGCCAAGGTGAAGGGCAAAGTGGCCTATTTCGCCATGACTCCCGATAATCCTTTGATTGTCGAACATCTACGGCGGGAAGGCATCGCCGCGGTCTATGAAAACGGCTACCTCTCCATTTTGGAAGGAAGTTGGACGCTACGCATTGAGCAGGCGGAAAAGATTCCCATGACCATGGGAGGCAAAGCGCCGTTTATGATCGCCAACGCTCTGGCGGCTTGCTTGGCGGCCTTTGTCAACGGGGTGGATATTGAGTTGATCCGTCAGGGGGTGAGAAGTTTTACCACCTCCGCCGACCAGACCCCCGGCCGCATGAACCTGTTTGACCTCGGCGCCTGTCACGCCTTGGTGGATTACGCCCACAACCCCGCGGGCTACGAAGCCGTCGGCGCCTTTGTCCAGAATTGGACGGGGCAACGGTTTGGCGTCATCGGCGGCCCCGGCGACCGTCGGGACGAGGATTTGATCCAATTGGGACAGATCGCCGCCCGGGTCTTTGACCGGATCATTATCAAAGAGGACGACGATAAACGGGGCCGGGAAAGCGGCGCCGTGGCGGAGTTGATCGCCAAGGGCATTTTAGAAATCAAGCCCGATTTTCCCCAGGAAACCATTCTCTCGGAAGTGGAAGCCCTCAATCAGGCGCTGGCGACCGTCGAGCCGGGGGGACTGGTGGTCATTTTCCCGGAAAGCGTCAGTCGGGCGATTGATCTAATTCAACAGCGCAAATAACTATACCCAAGCGGGCAATTAAGCCTTGGGACTAAACCGAGCGGCGCTGGTTAAAGCCGGTACTTCTACTTATCCAATTATCTCGGCGCCATCCCAGTCGGTAACTTTTGTGTCTAAGTCAATTTAAATTGGAAGGGGGGAGAGTCATTCTCCCCTTTTTTGGGTAACCCAGTCCATGAAAAGCGCCGTTAATTGATGATAGGGTCTTGAGATGTTTGACAACGTCTGTAAATATCTCGCAGAAACTTTTTCCGAAGACTATGCGGCTTGGCTCCTCGGCAAACCTGTGGCGCTGACTACGCTTAGTCCCAAAGAACTCTCCTTAGAACCGATTCGGGCCGACTCCCTCATTTTGGAACAATCCGACGATCTCGTCCTCCACCTCGAATTTCAGACCGAACCCGATGAAACGATGGGTTTTCGGATGTTGGACTATCGAGTCCGGGTTCATCGGCGCTTTCCGAACAAAACCATGCACCAAGTCGTCGTTTACCTGAAGAAAACCGGCTCTCCCTTCGTTTACCAAGATACTTTTCAACTGGGGGAAACCAGTCATCGCTATCGCGTCATCCGCCTTTGGGAAGAAGCGCCGACGCCGTTTTTGAGCAGTCCGGGACTCTTACCCCTAGCCGTCTTGACCCAGAGTCAGAATCCGACGGCGCGATTGCGGGAAGTCGCGCTGGCTCTGGATACAATAGAGGACAGAGGCGCAAAAGCCAACTTAACCACCGCTTCCGCCGTCTTTGGGGGGCTGTTAGTTAAGCCAGAATTAATTAGAACCATCTTACGGAGCGACATCATGAAAGAATCCACCATTTATCAGGAAATCTTGCAGGAAGGGGAGCAACGGGGTCTTCTCAAAGGAGAACAACGGGGTCTCCTTCAAGGCAAGCGGGAAGGTAAGCTAGAAGTCGCTCAAAGACTACTTGAGAGAGGATTACCCGTTTCAGAAGTGATTAGCATAACTGGATTAAGCGCCGAAGATCTCAAGCCCATCGCTTCAAAGCGCCAATGATTTGGTGATTAACCTCACCAACATTACTGGAACTCTCCCGACTTGAGCATAAAA
>JAYKIZ010000165.1:0-9674 GCA_035285965.1 Cyanobacteriota bacterium
GAATCTGGATCATCCTCCCGCTGACGGGAGCGCAACCCCACTTGCCAACATTCCATCACCAGTTGGTGCCAGGGCATTAGAACTTTCATCTCTACCCCGGCCTGTTGGTTGGTGGCTAGGAAAAGAATCCGAGCGGTTTGGACTTCCTGCCGAGCTTGAATCACCCGTTCCAAGAGTCCATTTTGTTCTTCCTCAGTGAGGAAGGTCAACCGTTGCCCCCCCAAAAGTTTAATAGCCCGCTCAAACCAATGGCTAAAGTCGTCCAGGAGGGGAGGCAGGATGGTTGCCAAAAGCTCTTGCTCGCTAGCGCCGGGATTGTCCATCTGAATTTCAACCGGATTATTTAACCGGCGCTAGATCCTGTTGATCTTTGGCAATCACCGCTTGCAGACGGTTGACCGCAGTGGAGCGGGACTCGGGACGAGCGAGGCGGTAGAAAAAGAGCGCCGGAGCCACCCCCAAGATTAAACCCAGAAAAATGGGAGGATAAATGCCGGCGCCGAGACTCATCACCGCGGCGAAGGCGAAATTGCCGAGATAGATCGCCAAGGGAAAACCGGGTTGAATATCGGGTAACTCCGAGGGGTTCAGTCGCCAGAGGAGGGTGGCGACGGTCATGAAGACGACGCCGGTGCCGAACCAACCGGCAAAGTTCTGATAGGGCATGCCAAAGAAAGCGCCGGGAATATCCCAAACCCAAAAGGGCAAGTTAGTCTGGCTCATGGCGGGATCAAGGACAAAGTCCCAAGATGTCAACAGAAGGGAGCCGAAGCCAATGGCGCCGATTTCTTCCCAGATTTGCCCGATTCCCAGGCGGCGTAGACCGAGGCGAGCGATGAGGTAGGCGCAAAAACCTAAATAAAACCAAGAGAGGGGAATGGTAAAGGGCACTAGACCGGCGATTTTGTAACCCAAGCCAGTCAAATAGCGGTAATGACCGAAGGGGAAGCCCGTGCTCGTTCCCAGCAACTCGCTCCCGAGGGACAGGGCCACCGCCGGAATCATAAACGTCAGCCAGCGCCAGGTCCCCAGAACCCGCCAACCATAGACCGCCGCCGCGGCCATGCCCAGAATCATGTAAACGGCGCCGCCCCCCGCCATAGACCAGCGAAAGGCAACCTTGCCGACGTCCGGTAACTCGGCGATAAACTGCGGGTGGGGCAGAACCAAGAGCAAGCCCGCTAACCCGAAGATCATGGCGATGATGTGACCAAATAAGAGCAAGCGTTCGCTTTGAGGGGAGGGCGCCATTCCAGGTTCCATAGGGGTGATTGAGTGAAAGACTAGTTTACAGTTTACAAATCTTTACCGCGAAAACCCAGATTTGTCCGCAAATTTGTTTGGCCAACCGGGTCTAGGTTGCCCAAAACGGCGGGAGAGTCGGAAAAACCGCTAAAATGGGCGCATCTTCCCCCGTCCGAGGAGCTTGCCCTATGGTCACCGCCCCCCACATCCGTCCGGTGCAATACCGAGACCTAGCGGCCATCGCCCGTTTACAAGCCCAGTCCCAGGATTTAGACTTGGGGGCGGCGGCGCCCTCTTCGCCCCTGGGTCATAATCGGCTCTGGCATCTCTTGGTCAAAACCCTCAGCTATTTTCCCAACCCTCTGCGCAATACCTTCACCGGCTATGTGGCGGAAACGGAACAGGGGCAGATCCAGGGGTTTATCCAAATCGCGCCCTTTAACTTTAGCCGTAGCACTTGGAAGGTAGAAGAGGCGCTGGTGGAATCCCCGGCGCTTCAACCGGATCTGGTTACCGATCCCAAGGGCGTCGGCTCCCAACTCCTCCGCCACTGTTTCCAGACGATCTGGGAAGCCCGCACCTGGATTTTAGAAATTGATATTCAAGCGACGAATTTACTGGCGCTCTACCGTCAAAACGGTTTTCAACCCCTAGCCCAACTCACCTACTGGAGCCTTTCCCCGGAGCGGCTAGCAACCCTATCCCACAGCGATCCGGATCTCCCTAACCTCCTGCCGGTGAGCAACGCCGACGCCGCCTTGCTGTACCAACTGGATTGCGTGGCGATGCCCCCCCTCCTACGCCAGGTTTTCGACCGCCATCCTTTAGACTTTAAGTCCCATTTTCTCAGCACCTTGCTCCAGCAGTTTCACGCCTGGCGCCTTCGCCAACGGAGCGTCCGGGGCTATGTCTTTGAACCCCAGCGCAAGGCCGCCATCGCTTATTTTCAGTTGACCCTCAGCGAAGACGGCGCTCGTCCCCACCGGGGAGAGTTGACGGTTCACCCGGCCTATACCTGGCTTTATCCCAAGCTTTTGTTGCAGATGGCCCAACTCTGTCAGTCCTGCCCCCCCCAGCGCCTCGAATTAACCTCCGCGGATTACCAACATGAGCGGGAAGAATATCTAGAGCAACTGGGCGCCGAGCGCCACCGTCACACCTTGCTCATGTCCCGCTCCGTTTGGCACAAACTTAAGGAGACCAAACTAGAGCGCCTGCAACTGGCGGAAGTGCTCCAGGGTCTTAAACCCGTTTCCCAGGCGCCGATTCCCAGCCGTCTCTCCCTGCTCCAAGGTTCGGAAGCGCCGGAAACACTCGGGGAGGATTTACCCCGTCAGGGCTGGAGCTAAGGGCCAAAAACCGTTATGGCCCTCCCTATCCGTCAGGACAGCGCTTATTTTTATACCCGGGACGGCGTTCGTCTAGACGCCGATCTCTACTATCCCGACACTGGAGAACCTCTGCCGGCCCTGCTCATGCGTCAGCCCTACGGACGCAAAATCGCTTCCACTGTGGTTTACGCCCATCCCCGCTGGTACGCCCAACAGGGCTATTTAGTGGCGATTCAAGACGTGCGGGGGCGGGGGACGTCCGAAGGCGAGTTTCGACTCTTTGAAGCCGAAATTCAGGACGGCGCCGACACCCTAGAGTGGCTGGCGAATTTGCCCCAATGTAACGGCGTGGTGGGGATGTACGGTTTTTCTTACCAGGGAATGACCCAACTCTACAGCGCCGTCAGTCCTTCCCCCTACTTAAAAGCCCTCTGTCCCGCCATGATGGCCTGGGATTTACGACGAGACTGGGCCTACGAAAACGGCGCCTTTTGTTGGCAGTTAAACTTAACCTGGGCGCTCCAGTTAGAGATGGAGACCGCCCGGCGCCGGGGAGACGTCGAGGCCTATCAGGCGCTTAAAGAAGCCTTCGCCGCTCCCGGTTTTAACGATCCCATTCCGGTTCAATCGGAAGTCCTGAAAACCTGGGCGCCGGAGTCTTTCTATTGGGATTGGCTGAGGGACGACGAAGACTATTGGCGGAGGCTTTCCCCTTGTCGTTTACTGCCGTCCCTCTCCCTGCCGACGCTACAGATAGGCGGTTGGTTTGATCCCCACCTGCGGGGGAATTTGGCGCTGTATCAGGCGCTGAAAGAGCGCGGCTGTCCCCAAAAATTAATCATCGGCCCCTGGGGGCATCTGCCCTGGGGGCGCCGCGCGGGTCAAAAAGATTACGGCTCCGACGCCGTCAGTCCCGTGGATCAGTGGCAAATTGACTGGTTTAACGCCCATCTGAAGGGACAAACCAGCGCCTTTAGCGAATCGCCCCCCCTCCACCTCTTTGAAATGGGGGCTAATCAATGGCTCAACCTCGCGGACTTTCCCGAGGGGCGTCGGACTTGGTTTCTCTCCGCCCAGGGCTTGGCCGCCATCCGGGGGGGGGATCTAACGCCAGAACCGGGTTTAACCAGCGCCGATACCTGGGTTCACGACCCGACCCGCCCCGTTCCCGCCCTCGGGGGCCATGCCGCTTTCCCCGGCGGCGCCTGGGAACGGGGCCATTTGGACAATCGGACAGACGTCTTAACCTATACGTCGGCTCCGTTGACGGCGCCCCTCCGACTCTGCGGCGCTCCCCAGGTTTTATTCTGGGTGGAAAGCGATGGGCCCAGCTTCGATTTGAGCGTGATTCTGGCGGAAGTCTCGCCCCAGGGAGCAGTCTGGCCCCTAGCTCAAACCTATGGAGCCTTTGAGGGAGAACCTGGCGTTCCCCAGGAAATCGCCCTAACGTTACAGGCGGTCTGCGCCCAACTCTCCCCCGGTAGCGCCCTTCGTCTCAGCCTCAGCGGCGCCGCTTTTCCGGCCTATCCCGTCAATCCGGGAACGGGAGACAATCCCCGAGAAAGTCCCGCCATCGAGCGCCGAGTTCTGACCTTCGCGCTCTACTCAGGCAAAGACTACCCCGCGACGCTGGTTTTACCCAGCCTAGACTAGGGCGAGTTGGCCTTTATTTTGTATTTTCCATCCCCGGCGCTAGTCCCTAAAGGTAATTTGCAAGGTGACGCTGGCTTGAACCGTCTGTTCGCCGCCGATGACGGGCGTGGGCGGCGCCGCCGCGAGGGCGTCGGCCCGGGCCGCAAACATTGGGCGGGGGCCTTCCGGGGGGGGAGCGCCGTCGAGGGTAATCTGGATAATACTTTGGGCTTGGAGCTTCAGAGCGCCGAGAACGGTCTGGGCTTGGGCTTGAGCGTCGGCGGTCGCTTTTTGCAAAGCCGCTTTTTGGGCGGCCGCTAAGGCCGCGTCCCCGGCGATAAAACTGACGTTATCAATACGGGTGGCGCCGGCGGAGACGGCCTGGTCCAAAACCGCGCCCGCTTGTTCCGTCGGCAGGCGAAAGCGGACGGTATTGGTTCCCACATAGCCCCGGAGCCGGCGCTGATTATCCCGGTAATCGTAGTCCGCCTGAAGACGAACGCCGGTGGTCTCCAATTTCTCCACGGCCCGGGAGCGGAGAAAATCCACCACTTGGTTGCTCAGGCGGGCCGTTTCCGCCTGGGCGGCGGCCGCGGTTTCCGCCCGAACCTCCACGCCCAGATCCACCTGGGCCAAGGTCGTAGCCACCCGTTCCGTCCCCTGACCCGTCACGGTTAAAACCCGAAGCGGCGCCGGTTCAGCGTCGAGGGAGGACGGGGAGCTGAGTAGAAAAGAAGCCACCAGTAAACTCAAAAATCGGGGGGGATGAACAAGGGAAACAGACGAGGGCGTTGAGAAAAAAAACATGGTTCTAGACCTTCGGTTTAAAGGTGGACATCACTTGCAGTTCCTTCAACTGGGCGCTTTCCACCCCCGCCGGCGCTTCGGTCAGGAGACAACGGGCCTGCTGGGTTTTGGGGAAAGCGATGACGTCCCGGATAGAGTCTTCCCCCGCCAGCAGCATCGTCAAACGATCCAAACCGTAGGCGATGCCGCCGTGGGGCGGAGCGCCGTAGTCGAAGGCCTCTAGCAAAAAGCCGAATTTATTCTGGGCGTCTTCCGGGGAGAGGCCGATGGTGGCGAAAACTTGGTTTTGCACGTCTCGCTGATGAATCCGCAGACTGCCGCCGCCGATTTCCAAACCGTTATAGACCAAATCGTAGGCCTGGGCCCGGGCGGTTTTCAGGTCGGCTAAATCCTCTGGGTAGGGCGCCGTGAAGGGATGGTGTAGGGCTTCTAGGCGTTTTTCCTCGGCGTTCCACTCAAACATGGGAAATTCCGTAATCCAAAGCAGATTGACTTGCTCCGAGTCGATTAACCCCAACTGCTCTCCTAAAACCAACCGCAGACGGGCGAGGGATTTATGGACAATCTCCGTCTCTCCGGCGCCGAAGAGGAGCAAATCCCCAGGCTCGGCGCCGGTAAGTTCTAATAACTCCGCCACCTGCTCCGCTGTTAAACTGTCCTTAATGGCGCCGATGGTATCGATTTCTTGATTTTCCCGCACCCGGATATAGGCTAGACCCTTGCCGCCGGCGTCGGTAATTTCCTTAAACAAATCCCCGCCGGGTTTAATGCGCACATTGGAAATGCGGTCGTTGCCCCCCGGCACAGTGATGGCCTTGACGCTTCCCCCGGACTGGACGGCGCCGGAGAAGACCTTAAAACCGATATTTTTGACCAGTTGGGAGACGTCCACTAACTCCAGACCAAAGCGGGTGTCCGGGCGGTCGGTGCCGTAGCGATTCATGGCTTCGGCGTAGGTGAGGCGGGGAAAGGGGCGGGGCGGTTCGACGCCCTTAACCTGGGCGAAGATATGGGCCACTAAGCGCTCGTTTAAGTCCAGAATTTCCTCTTGATTGAGAAAACTCATCTCCATATCCAACTGGGTAAACTCCGGTTGCCGGTCGGCCCGGAGGTCTTCGTCTCGGAAACAGCGGGCGATTTGGTAATAGCGGTCAAAGCCGGAAACCATCAGCAGTTGTTTAAATAACTGGGGCGACTGGGGCAGAGCGAACCATTCCCCGGGATTGACCCGGGAGGGAACCAAGTAATCCCGAGCGCCTTCCGGGGTGGAACGGGTTAAAATCGGGGTTTCGATTTCAATAAAGTTTTCTTGATCTTCTAAGAAAGAGCGAATGGCCTTAACCACCCGGTGACGGAGTTGTAAGTTCCGGCTCAGGCGCTCCCGTCGCAGATCCAGGTAACGGTACTTGAGGCGCACCTCCTCCCGCACTTGCTCGGCCTCCTGGCTGGAGACCACAAAGGGCAGTTGCTGATGGACGCCGTTCAGCAGTTCGATTTCGTCCGCGTAAATCTCGATTTCCCCCGTGGGAATCTTGGGGTTCAGGGACTCCGGCGGTCGGGCGCTGACTTGACCCGTCACCTTAATCACATACTCGTTCCGCAAGGCCTCCGCCACAGGGTAGGAGAGGGGCGTTTGTTCTGGATTGCAGACAATCTGCGCCGCGCCCCCCCGGTCCCGCAGGTCGATAAAAATAACGCCCCCATGGTCCCGACGGCGATCGACCCAACCGTAGAGGGTCACGGTTTGACCGAGGTGAGTGGAGCGGAGATCGCCGCAGTAGTGGGTACGCATAACCTTGTAAAAATGGGAGTCTCAGGAAAAGCTCAAACAGGAGGGGAAAACCAGTAACGGCGAACCGATCAACCGAGAACGGGAAATTTCGCCTTGCCCATTATCCTGTATTTGGCCCGCGCCGCATCTCCTCCGGCGCTTTTAGAAGAAGCAAGTAAAAAATTACCAAGGATCGACAATGGATTTAAAGGGATGGATTTCCGTGGCCTGGGGATCGCCCTCCGGTTTCCCAAAGGGTCGGCCAATGACCGTGGCTTCCTTGGGATCGATTTCTTCCTCTGCTTCCACAGACGCCAACTCGTCCCACTCGGCGCCGGTTCCCACCATGGTGGCGGCGGCGGGATCAATCTCTTCCTCTTGGGAGCGCCGACGCTGGGCGGCCAGTTGTTCAAGCTCCAGCAATTCCGCTGAAAGATCCAAGTCCTCCGCGGGCGGCTTGGACGCCGGAACGGGGGCAGTTGCAGTCGGCGCCGTTTCTAACCCCAAACTTTCCTTGAGGGAGTCAAAAGCGCCCCGAAGTTGCTTCAGAGCCGTTTCTAGGGCGGCTAAACGGTCTTGCAAATCTGGGGGCAGGAGGGCGGGGGCGGGGCCGCTCAAACGAGCCAAGGCGTCGGGAAAAACCCGAATTAATTCTTCTAAACTGGTTTCTCCGCCTTGAATACGCGCTAACGTCTCCGTTACCAGGGTCGGCTGTTGTTCCAGCGCCATGACCCGCCGGAGCGCTTCGGCCTCGGCGTTCCGGTTTAACTGTCGGCGGAGAGCGCCGGAGCAAGGCGAGAGTTCATAAACCGAAATTCGGCCCTCGTAGCCCAGTCCCCGGCACTGGGAGCAGAGCCGCTCCTTCAGCCGTAACTGCTTGACCAATTCGGGGTTGAGGGTATTGGCTTGATAAAACTGGGTCTTCTCCGGCTTCGCCGAAGACAACCCCAAGCGCGTCAATTCTTCCGGGGTCGGATGGTAGCTGACGCGACAAGCGCCGCAGAGTTTACGGAGACGGCGCTGAGATAGAACGCCTAAACCGATCTCCGCCAGGGCCCCCGCCGGCAGCCATTGGCTCATTTGACTGAGGGCGTCGGCGCTGTCCTGGCCGTGGATACCGGCAATTACTAAACATCCCTGTTGGAGAGTTTTCAAAATGGCCCGGGCGCTTTCGGCGTCCGCCGCTTGATCGACGAGAATCGCGTCCATTCCCTGGCCGGCCAAAGAGCGCAGGGCGGAGGAATAGGTCAGACCCTGGTCGGGGTTTAGCTCAATCTGCGTGACTCCCGGCAAGGCCCGCTGAATCGGATCCGCCACGGCGCCGACTTTACGGCCGGCCCGGAGTAGCCAAGCGCCGAGAGCTTCTAGGGTTTGATTAATATTGTCCTGTTTCAGATCCGCCACGAGAAACAGACCCGTCTCCGCCGTTAGGAGTTGTTCCAGTCGTCCCTGAACCGGCGCCGGCAAACCCAGATCGTCAAAACTCGGCGCTTGGGAGAGAGTGGGGACGATGCGCACCAGCGCCTTTTCACCGTAGAAACTGGGGAGGGTGTGGATAAAAAAGTAAACGGGCTTGCCTTCATAGACCTTCCGTAGTTTGGATCGCAATGGCGTTTTCGTTTGATTGGGGTCTAGATTCGCCATGATCTTCAAGCGCCGGACAAGGGCCGGAAAAACCTGACGGGGCAACGGCTCAAGAAGCGGTTCCAGTTTGCCGTCCCGGCGCATTTGCACCGTCATCTGCTGTTCCTGGGGATCGAGATGCAATTCCTGAGCGCCGTTCCGTAGCCCGAGAATCAAAATTTTGTTAGCCAAATGGATGACAGGACTGTCCTCCGTCGGCGAAGACGCTCCGTCCGGCTTCGGGGGGGCGTGGACGTCCGGCTCGCCGGCGCTTTCCAAGGCGCTGATTTGGGGGGGCGTTTCTTCCATGATGGCGGTGATGTCAACTCGGGTGGCTTCGCGGGCGGAGTCGGCTTGGGGACGGAGATGGGGACTGGCCGCTTCCCCTAAACTAGCGTGTTTATGGATGAGATCTTCATAGTCTTCCAGAAGAATTCCGCGACGAATCAGGACAATGTTATGGGGCCGGAGTGTTTCGACTAGCTCCCACTGGAGTCGAACATTATCGGGATCAACCATCAACAATTCTAGGCCCCGTTCTCCTGTTGAATCGGTCTGAAGCCCCCAAGGAAAAATCTGATATTGCCGACAAACGGCGTAGGGCACATAGCCCCAAAGCTCGGTCAAAACCTCGTCCTCCGGTTCCTCCGCTTCGGCCAGATCGATAAACTCGACGCCGTAGATGATAGCACTCTCCCAAAGGCGCTCTTGTTTATAGCGCCGAATATGCTCCGGGTCTAGCAGTTGCCCAGTGAAGGACTCAATGGCGTCGGTCAGAGACGCTCCCGTTTGTTGGACTTGTCTCAAAATCTGCTCCATCTCCAAGGGGGTCAGGTAGCGAGAATTGACCAACTCTCGACAGAAGGGCGAGAGGTCGGTTAGGAAGCGGTCGGAGGAGGAGGTCATAGGCGCGGGCGCGATATCGTAACCTTCTCAAAACTATCCCAAAATTGATAAATCGAGTCACCCTAGGGAAGAAAGAATAGCCGGCGCCGCCACTGTGGCGGAATCACCAGTCAGCCGGTATCTAGGTTGAAACCCTGATGGCTCTCTAGCAAAGACGTTAAATGAACAAATTTGAACAAATTTTTGCATATAGCAGGCCTAAATGGGTGGTGAACGCAATCAAGCGATGATCCCCCCTAACCCCCCTTGGAAAGGCTACGGTGTACACACAAGTCTTTGGTTTTGTCATTAACCTTATCTCGCCCCCTAAATCCCCCAATTCTGGGGGACTTTGAACTCAGAAAAGCTCCGAACTCCCC
>JAYKIZ010000166.1:0-7594 GCA_035285965.1 Cyanobacteriota bacterium
GGTAGGTGGGCTGGCCCCGCAAAGACGGCGCTAGTCCAAGAGTCAACAGTAAGCTCAGGATAAACGCCAGCGCCGACAGACCCTTGGATTTCCAAGACCGGATTTTTTTGAGCCAAACCATAAACGCCCCAAGGACTAACCCGCAAATCTTAGCCTAGGGCGATCCCCTCCAGCAAGGTAAACCCCCAGGGTAAGGCCGGCGCAAAAATTTTATCGGAGGAGTTGACAAGCCAATTTGCCTTCGCTATATTAATAAAGGTCTGGAAAACGTCGTTAGACATTTTCGCCGCTAGCCCCCATCGTCTAGAGGCCTAGGACACCTCCCTTTCACGGAGGCGACAGGGATTCGAATTCCCTTGGGGGTATCTTAAAAGTTTTGTTACTCCCTTCGGCTACGCTCAGGGAGCGAGAAGAAAGCGCGAGGGCTGAGCGGAGTCGAAGCCCGGCCCTATACAATGTGGGGTCTGACGTGACGGGGTGACCGATGCCTCTCAAGAAATTTTCTCTAAGCCTCGACGGATTTAAAGTCGTCGTCCTATTGGTATTCCTCGTCTCTTTAAGTCTGCGCTTTTGGGGGCTGGAGCGCTTTAACGCTCTGGTTTTCGACGAGGTCTATTACGCCAAGTTCGCCAATGATTACTGGCTGGGTAAGCCCTTTTTCCCCTCCCACCCGCCCTTAAGTCATTACCTCATCGCCCTGGGACTGGGGATTGGCTCCCTTCTTCCCTCTGCCCCGGATAGCGTCAACACCTTGACCGGCTCCCTCCATTCCACCTGGAGCTACCGCTGGCTTAACGCTCTGATTGGCTCTTTTATTCCCCTCCTAGTGGGCGCCGTCGCTTACCTCCTCACCCAGCGCCGGACGTTAACCCTGCTGGTCATGGTTTTAGCTCTCCTAGACGGGCTGTATCTGGTGGAATCCCGCTACGCCTTGAATAATATCTACCTGGTCTTTTTTGGTCTGCTGGGGCAAATCGGAGTTTTGGCTTACCTAAGGCGCCCCCGGTTACGGTTTTTAATTCTCGGCGGCGTTTTCTTGGGTTGCGCCGGCGCCGTTAAGTGGAATGGTTTCGCGTTTTTGCTAGGAATTTACGGACTTTGGGGGCTGGCTTGGCTTTGGCGGGGAGAAAAAAATCCTCTTGACCGTTGGCGGGCGTTGAAACCCTTACCGGTTTTGCTAACCCTCGTTCTTCTGCCGGCGCTGACCTATAGCCTTCTCTGGATTCCCCACCTGTTATTGAACCCGGATTACCGCTCCCTAGCCGGATTTGGACGCATTCACTGGGAAACTTGGCAATACCACAACCGCATCGGCAACGACCCCTCCGTCCATCCCTACTGCTCTCCTTGGTTCAGTTGGCTAATCCTCTGGCGCCCCGTAGCCTACTATTACCAAACCGTCGGCGCCCATAAGCTGGTTTACGATGTCCACAGCATGGCTAACCCCATTTTGCTCTGGTTCTCCACCGGCGCTCTCTTCCTCTGGTTCGGCGCTCTGCTTTTCGCTCGTAACGGCGCTTATCCCAAGGAAATTAGTCTTTATCTTGGGATCAATTATTTAGTTAACCTCCTGCCCTGGCTGAAAATTAGCCGTTGTACCTTTTTTTACCATTACATGAGCGCCTACTTATTTAGCTGGTTTGCTCTGGCGCTAGTTTTAGAGACCCTCTGGCGTCAACGAACGTCCTTCTCCCGCTCCGTTTTTTGCCTGACCCTAGGGATAATTGCTCTAGGGTTCCTCTACTGGTTACCCATTTTCCTTGGCTTACCGCTGACCCCTAGGGCCTTCGGCGCTCGGATGTGGCTCAGAAGTTGGATTTAGTCCGATCCCGCCACCGTTTTCCACCCTATTGTTAAGCAAACTTTCATGAGCGTCTTATATTTAGTCGCCACCCCCATCGGCAATCTGGAGGATATGACCTTCCGGGCTATCCGCGTGCTCAAAACCGCCGCCCTCATCGCCGCGGAGGATACCCGCCACACGGGGAAACTGCTCCAGCATTTTGGCATTACCACGCCCCAAATCAGTTACCACGACCATAACCGTCAATTTCGTCTCCCCTATCTGTTAGACCATCTGCGGCAAGGGCGGGATTTGGCCCTAGTGACCGACGCGGGACTGCCGGGCATTTGCGATCCCGGCGCCGACCTTGTGGCGGCCTGTCGTCAGGCGGAGATTCCGGTGGTTCCCATTCCCGGCGCCACGGCGGGCCTAACGGCGCTGATGGCCTCGGGTCTGTCGACGGAGCGCTTCGCCTTTGAAGGCTTTTTACCCCCCAAAGCCAAACCCCGTCAGGAGCGCCTGCAAAGTTTAATTTCCGACCCCCGCACCCTCATTTTTTACGAAGCGCCCCATCGGCTCCTGGCCACCCTAACGGCGCTGGCGGAGGTTTTCGGCGCTGAGCGCCGGGTAGTGACGGCCCGGGAGTTAACTAAGCTCCACGAAGAATTTTGGAGCGGGACGCTGGAAGCGGCCTATCGCCATTACCAAAATCAGGCGCCTAAGGGGGAGTTTGTCATCTTAGTAGAAGGAGAGCGGGAAACAGCGCCGATCTTCACCGAGGCTCATCTCCAGGCGGAATTACAATCCTTGCTGGATCAAGGGCTAAGCCGCTCGGACGCCAGTCGGCAACTGGCCCAAATCACCCAACTCCCCCGTCGTCGGCTTTATCAACTGGCGTTGGGGCTGAGCGCTCCAGAGGGCTAGGACAGTTAAAACGTCCTTGAACCCAACTCAGATTAACTCGCGCCTTTAACCGTCGGCGCCTAGAGCGTTAATATCCAACAGCACTTCCCCCCGCAGGAGGCGCTGGCTAGATTCCAGGAGCGCCTCTTCGATGTAGGGTTTGACAAAATATCCTTTAGCGCCTTTTTCCGCCGCCAGACGTTGCATTTTTTGAGCGCCGCGGGAAGTGATCATGGCCACGGGAATTTTGGTCAGTTGTTTATCCTCCTGAATCCGTCCCAGCAGTTCTAAGCCGTTCATGCGGGGCATCTCAATATCGCAGAGAATCAGGTCGCAGGGGAGGCCGGAGGTGAGTTTTTCCCAGGCGTCCTGACCGTCCCGGGCCGTGTCGGTAATGTACCCGGCTTTGCGGAAGGTTAAAGAGAGCATTTCCCGCACCATGACCGAGTCGTCGATAATCAGCACCCTCGGCGTCCGGTCCACCTCCACCGTGGCGGCGCTGGGGGAAATCTCGCCGGGGGAGGTGGCGGAGACTTTTTTGAAGCGGGAAAGCACCGACTGGGGCTGCTTGGCGCTGCCGGGCAGGAGGATTTCTCCCTGGATCATGCGGCTGGCGGCGTCGAGAATATCTTTTTCGGTGTAGGGCTTAGTGAAATAACCGCTAGCGCCGAGTTGGGCCGCCACTTTACGGTGACGGTCGGCGCCGCGGGAGGTCAAGAGCGCCACGGGAATCATAGCCAGATTTTCGTCGCTTTGGAGTTGGGAAAGGAGTTCTAGCCCATTCATGCGGGGCATTTCAATATCGCAGAAGACGAGATCGCAGGGGAGACCGGAGCGCAGTTTTTCCCACGCTTCCTGACCGTCCCGGGCTTGCTCCACCCGATAGCCCGCCTTGGTAAAGCTGAGGGACAGGAGTTCCCGCACGGTGATGGAGTCGTCCACAATCAGCACCGTCGGCTCCATTTGTAGCTCGTTGGCCGCGGGCACCAGGGTCTTGCGCCAGAGACCGCTGGAGCCGTCGGTTCGCAGACGTCCCTGGGCGATTTCAATCAATTCCAGCACGTCCCCGATGGGCATAATACTGCCGTCGCCTCGCACCGTGGCGCCGGCGATGCCGGGCGGTTTGGGCACCGGCCCTTCAATTTGTTTAATGACGATCTCCTCTTCCCCCAGAACCTGATCCACTCGCACCGCTAAAACATTACTACCGCCCCGCAAGATAACCACCGCCACAATATCGTCCTCGGGTTTGCCCCCATAAACGCTTCCCCGACTGATCAAGCGGTTGTAGGAGAGCAGGTCTCCCAAGGGTTGAACCGGCAACAACGCTCCGTTCCAAGGAATACACTCTTTACCCTCTTCATTGGGGACTAAATCTGTGGGTAAAAAGTCCTTAGTATCTTCTACCCCATCCATCGGAAAAGCGATACGGGCCCGGTCGCAGAGACAGCAGAGCGCCTTGGAAATACTGAGCGTTAGCGGTAAGCGAATACTAAAAGTTGTCCCCTTCCCCAGGGCCGAATCAATGGAAACCGAGCCGCGAATATCCAGCAAGCTGGTTCTGACCACATCTAAACCAACGCCCCGGCCGGCGAAGTCGTCGGCCTTGTCCTTGGTGCTAAAACCGGCGTGAAAGAGGAGGTCGTAAACATCCTGTTCGCTGAGTCCCTGGGCCTCTAGGGGAGAAATAAGACCCTTTTCAATGGCTTTTTGCTTGACCCGCTGACTATCAATACCGGCGCCGTCGTCGGAAACGGTGATCAGGGTTTGGTTCCCCTGTAAAAAGGCTTTGATGGTCAGACTCCCTTCCGCCGGTTTGCCCCGTTTTTGGCGCTCCGCCGGGGATTCGATGCCGTGGGTAATGGCGTTGTTGACCAAGTGGGTCATGGGGTTGTAAAGGTGTTCGAGGATCATCTTATCGATGAGCACGTCCCGGCCTTCCACCTCTAAATCCACCTTTTTATTGAGCTTGAGGGAGACTTCCCGCACGGCTCGGGGTAAACGATCCGCAGTTTGAGCGAAGGGCACCATCCTCGACTGGGTCATGCCTTCCTGGAGTTGCGTGGTAACCTGTCGCAGGGTTCGGGCCACCTGATCCGTTTCATCTACCAAATACTGAATATCGGAGGCCGACTCCCGCACCCGCACGATCAGTTCGATCATTTCTTGAGAAAGGAGGTGAAAGCCGGTAAAGCGGTCCATTTCCAGGGCGTCTAGGTGTTGATCCCCCAAGGAATTAACCCCCGGAAAGGTGGATTGGTCGCCGGGGTAGGTGAGTTTTGACGCCGGTTGACGGGAAGAGGTGTGGCGACTGGCCAGCAGAGCGCCCTCCAAAAGGGTTCTTTCGTAGAGATCCTGCATCCGCCCCCCCACGTCGCTGAGGTTCTGGGTCTGGTTGAGAAGGTTGTCTAAAAATTGCCGCAAGCGCTCTTGATCCTGTTCCAGCCGGTTCCGCTTGACCACCAATTCCCCGATCAGGTTGCTGAGGTTGTCCAACTGTTTCACCGGCACCCGCATGGTCTGCTCGAAGGACTTAGACTTAGCGGGACGATTGCGGGGCGCCAGACGCTGACCCCCCACGGAGACAAGGGCCGGGGGGCCCCCCATCCGGTCGGCCTGCTCTAGCAGGGCTTCTAAATCTTTAAATTCATCCTCAATTTCCAGTTTTGCCGCCATGGGGGCAGGCGAACTGGGCGCCGGAACTGGGGCCGGGGCGGGTAACGGCGCCGCGACGATCTGGGGAGCGGCCTCGATCAAGGCGGCCAGCGCCGCGAAGTCTGGAGTTTCTTCCAGAAAGGGGTGGGGCGGCGCGACCAGGAGGGACTCCCAGGTTTCCAGGGCGTCGTAAAAGAAAAGGGGCAAGGGTTGGGCGGAGAAAACCGGCGCCGGGGTTGCCGGCGCTGGAACCGTAATCTCCTGGAGTTGGGGAGCGGGCGACTCTTCAGCGTCAAAAAAACCAACGCCCAAGAGTTCCCGCAGTTCTTCTAATTCCGATTCCGGGAGCGTCCGAGTAGGGTCAACCTCCGGCTCCCGGACAATTTGGGTCTCAAAACTGGCGGAGACCAGGGGCGGATCGGCGAAGTCCGACTGGGGCATTTCAATCTCGGCTTCCGCTTCGCTAAACCAGTCCTCCAATTCCGCTAATTCCCCTGAACTCACGGAACCCGCCGGCGCCGATTGATCCATTAAATCGTCGATTTCTAACCAACTAGAGGTTTCGTAGGGATCGAGGGAGGGAGCGTCGGTTTGGGCCTCGTCTTCAAACAGGGATTCTAGTTCGGAAAGAGAGTTCTCCGGGGATTCCGGCGCCCCTCCGTTCTCTTGGAAGGAAAGAGTCATGCGCTGGGGACGATCTTCTGCGGCAGGCTCCTCTTCGTCTAGAATCAGGCTTGGCTCTGAAAAATGGAGATGGGGGGAAGAGGGTTCTTCCTCTAGCCAACCCATCAGGGAACCGAGGTCATCCGCCGGGGTTTCCGTCTCCGTCGTCAGTTCGTCCAAGGACGAGAGGAAACCGGCGGTCTCGTCGTCGTCAAACCAATTGTCGGAGGAAGCGGGGGGGGGATTCTGCATGGATCTTCACCGGCGGCGGCCAAACCTAGTCTTCGAGACGGTATCCAAATTCTAGCAACTGGCGCCGAGACTGCCGCCATTTCGGCTCGATTTTGACAAATAATTTTAAAAAGACGTCTCCGGCGATTAGCTTTTGAATTTGCAGGCGGGCGGCGCTGCCTATGGCTTGCAACATGCTCCCCTGCTTGCCGATAATAATGCCTTTTTGGGAGGCCCGCTCCACGGTGATGCTGGCGAAAACTTCAGTTAATTTAGGGGTTTCCGCGATTTTTTCAATGGCGATGGCCACGGAATGGGGGACCTCCTGGCGGGTCAAGTGGAGAATTTGCTCCCGGATCAATTCAGCGATAATAAACCGCTCCGGCTGGTCTGTCACTAAATCCGGGGGATAGTAATAGGGGCCCGGTTCCAAGCGCCGAATCATTTCCCCTTGCAATTCGGTCACGCCCTCTCCGGTCAGGGCGGAAAACTTCTGCCAATCCCAGCCATAGGTCTGGGCCAATTCTTGATAACCCTGGTCTAAACTGGCGGCGCTTTCCTCGGTTTGGCGGTCTGCTTGGTTTAAGCCTAAAAGCACAGGAGTTTGGGACTCAGCCAGCAGTCTCGCCACATGACGGTCGCCGTTCCCCAAAGGAGCGCCGCAATCCGCCACCAGCAAGGCCAAATCCACTTCCCCCATAATCGCCTCGGCGTTACGGACTAAAATTTTGCCTAATTCATGGTGGGGTTTGTGAATACCAGGGGTATCGACGAGGATAATTTGCGCCTCCGCGGTGGTGACAATACCCCGAAGACGGTTGCGGGTGGTCTGGGAAACCGGGGAGGTAATGGCGATTTTTTGCCCCACCAGGGCGTTCAGTAGCGTAGATTTGCCAACATTTGTTCGTCCCAGAAGCGCCACAAATCCCGATTTAAACCCCGCCGGCGCCGGAGGGATAGAGGAAAGACCGAGGGAGGGATTCACCATGAAGGGGCTGAAAATGGGCCAATAACTCGCATTCTATAGCAATCCTCAAAGTCGCTTACGAATCCCGGCGCCCCATTTTAGGGAAGAGCCTTTAACCGGCGCTAGCCTAAACGAGTCGCAGTTAAACTTGACAGGGATAACCTAATAGCTCAGCCCCTTGATTCGAGCGCTGAACATAGTGATACCCTAAACGTGGTGACTGAGCAGTTCGGCAAGCTCACTGTAACACTTGTCGAAGTATGCCGAAGGGTCGAAGCTCGTACCTCACAAGTCTGCAAGCCGATAACATCAACCCCTTTTAATTGAGCCATGACCGCGACGAACGCTTCCCCTCTCTTGCTTGCCCAGGGCCTTTGTAAACAGTTTGGCGG
>JAYKIZ010000167.1:0-4005 GCA_035285965.1 Cyanobacteriota bacterium
CGCTCCGCCAGAAGACGAGTTTCCGCTTCAGTCAAAGCGGCGCCGTTATTCTGGCCCTGGGACGGATCTGGGGGCGGGGAAAACACCATAAACACTCGCTCGCCTAAACGCTACGGAAGTCACCCTAGCACAGGTTCGCGCCCACCAGTCTGCCGGCGCCGAAATTATTGAAACCCCAAATGGGCCACAGCGCCGAGAAATTCGTAATAGGTGACTTGACCGTCGCCGTCCTGATCCGCCGTCTGGATTAAGGTCTGAATCTGCTCGGCGCTGAGGGGGAAAACCAATTGTTTCGCAATATTCAGCGCCTCCTCGGCGGAGATAAGGCCGTTTTGATCCAGGTCTAACTCCCGAAAGCGCCGGAGAATGGAAAACCCCGGCTCGGAAACCGCCGCATATTCCGCAAAATCAATCATTCCATCTTGGTTGCTATCCCAATGCTCAAATTTTTGGGTTAAATTAATCTTAAATTTAGTTAAGGAATGATTAAGAAACTCTTCAATTTCAACCTTACCATCGCCGTTAGCGTCTAACTTTTGAAACTCGGCAATGAGCTTCTCTAGACGGTCTGGAGGAATCAGGGCTTCAATTTCGGCGGGAATAGTTAAACCGCAAGGCGTGACAGTCATAGGAAACTTCAATTAAGTCTAAAATCAAACTTAACCATATCCCTAAATTGACCGGTTTTTCAAGATCCTAGCTTGAGCTTGACGCCCTGCTCCTTTGTTTTTAGTCCGATCGTATAGCGGTATTCCTTTGGCTAGCAGACTCAGGAACTGGGGAGAGGGACTTAAAACCTAGAGATCAAGAGGTTTGGGCGCCCTTTCTCCCAACGCTGAGAGACGAGGCTGGGGGCAAGCACAGTTCCAAGGATATGGACGGCGCTCGACCGCGGGATTTCCCCCAGCGGTCATCCCCGCCCCTAGCCGCTGAGACTGCGGCGCTTCATGGTCATTTCGTAGGCTTCGATGATGTCCCCTTCCTGCCAGTCGTTGAACTTGGAGACGCCGATGCCGCACTCGTAACCCGCATTCACCTCCCGGGCATCTTCCTTCATCCGTTTGAGGGAATCGATCATGCCCTGATAGATGATTTCGCCCTTGCGACGCACTCGCAGGTTGCGGTTACGGATAATTTTGCCCGATTGGACATAACAACCCGCCACCGTGCCTCGGCCCACGGGGAAGACGGCCCGCACTTCCGCCTGACCCAGCGCCGATTCGATCTCTTCGGGGTCGAGGAGACCTTCCATGGCGCCCTGGATATCGTCCAGAAGTTTGTAGATAATATCGTATTCCCGAATATCGACTCCCTCCTGGTCCGCCGTTTGGCGAGCGCCGCTAGCCAAGGTGGTATTGAAGCCCACCACCACGGCGCCGCTGGCCGCCGCCAGATCCACGTCGGTTTCCGTGATTTCTCCCGGCGCCGACAGTAAGACCCGGATTTGCACCTCGTTTTGGGGCAGTTGTTGCAGAGAGCCGAGGATGGCTTCCACGGAACCCTGCACGTCGGCCTTGAGGATCAAATTGAGTTCCTTCAACTCCCCTTCCTGGGCCTGAGCCGAGAGGGTGCTGAGGGTGACCTTGCGGGAGGTGGCGGCCTGTTGGAGTCGGGTGTGGCGGTTGCTCATGGCCCGCTCTTCGGCGATAGCTTTGCCTTCTTTCTCGTTGAGATAGACCTCAAATTCGTCCCCGGCGGCGGGCACTTCGTTGAGTCCCAGAATTTCCACCGCAAAGGAGGGGGTGGCGGCGTCCACTTTGTCGCCCCGATCGTCCACCATGGCCCGGATTTTGCCAAAGACGGCGCCGACGACAATGGCGTCTCCCACCTTGAGGGTGCCGTTTTGCACCAATAAGGTGGCCACAGGGCCCCGGGCCCGGTCCAAATGCGCTTCGATAACGGTGCCCCGGGCGGGCCGGTCTGGGTTGGCGGAGAGTTCTTCCATCTCCGACACCAGCAGGATCATTTCCAATAGGCCGTCTAGGTTTTGTCCCTTGAGGGCGCTGACGGGCACCATAATGGTGTCGCCGCCCCATTCCTCGGAAACCAGACCCAGTTCCGAGAGTTCCTGTTTGATCCGGTCCGGGTTGGCCTCCGGTTTATCCACTTTGTTGATGGCCACAATCAGGGGCACTTCCGCGGCCCGAGCGTGGCTAATGGCCTCCCTCGTTTGGGGTTGGACGCCGTCGTCCGCGGCCACCACCAGAATGGCGATGTCCGTGACCCGAGCGCCCCGGGCCCGCATGGCGGTAAAAGCTTCGTGACCGGGAGTGTCCAAAAAGACAATCTGCTCGGTCTGGCCGTTGTGCTCCGTTTCCACGTGGTAAGCGCCGATGTGCTGGGTAATACCCCCGGCTTCGCCCTGGGCCACCTTGGTTTGGCGAATGGAGTCCAAAAGGGTGGTTTTCCCGTGATCCACGTGGCCCATGATGGTCACCACCGGCGGGCGCCGCACTAGGTTTTCCAGGTCGTCCACATCCAGCATTTCCGTGACCTTCGCGGCCGCGGCCTGTTCTTCGCCGCTTTCCACAAGGACTTCAAACTCTTCCGCCACCATGCGGGCGGTGTCTTCGTCTAGGGTCTGGTTAATCTGGATGGCGATGCCCTTGGTGAAGAGGTTGCGGATAATGTCCGTTTCCGGCACCTTCAGCAATTCCGCCAATTCCCGCACCGTTAAACTGCGGTCGAGGACAATGCTCTCCGGCCGTTGAGTCGCTTCCTTGCGATCCCGGCGCTCGTTGCGGCTCCGGGCGGCGCTGGCTTCCCCTTTGGGAGTGGGTTTTTTCACCTTGCTGGCCGTCGGCGCCGGGGCGGAGGGAGCTTTGGCCATGGATTTGGGTTTCGGAGGCCGGGCAATGGAGAGGCTTACCAGGGTGGGCTGAAGAGAAGCGTCGGGATCGAGTTCCAGATCGTCGTCGTCCTCCACTGCGGCGGCTCGGCGTTTGCCCTTGGCCGCCAGCTTGGCTTTGGCCCGCTCTTCCTCTTCTTCTTCCTGCCACTTGCTCTTCTTAACCGGCGCTTTGGGGGGCGTGGGACGCTTGAGCTTGGGTTTTTCGCTTTCCGGGAGGTCTAACGCGCCCTCCACGGCGCTCTCTTCCTTCAGCGCCGACGATTTTCTATGGAGGGGAAATTCCAACAGTTCCGGTAAATTGTCGTCCTCTTCCGGTTGGGGCGGTTTGGGGCGCTGGAGTTCCACCTTGGCTTTGACGGGGGCCTTTAGCGCCGGTTTGTCCGCCAGTTTCGGCGCCGAGACGACGGGTTGGGGCGCTTGGGGACGGGGTGTCGTCGGTTCCGTCTCTACCCGTTGGGGCTTGGCGGGCGCCGGCTTTGGCGCGCCGGGAGACTGGCGACTGGGGGGCGCGAGCAAAGATTTGGACTCCTTGGGGAGTTCCGGGGAAACCGGCGCTTCCGGGCGGAGCGGCGCCGGAGGTCGGGGGCCGTCGCCATTGCGACCCTGGGGGGTCGGCGGGGTGGGGGCCTGGAGTTGGGGGGGCTGGGGAGAACTCACAGTCGCAGGGGCGGTAACGGAAACTGGAGCGGGGGGAGTCGGAGCCGTTTGTTTGTGGTGAATGGCGACGATTTGTTGCTTCTGCTCGGGTTTAGGAAGTTTCTTCCGGGGAATTTTGCGCTGGGCTAGATATTTAGGGGCGGCGGCCTTAATCCGCTCGGCGTCTGTTTCGCTAATGGTGCTGCTATGGCTCTTATAGGCAATGTTGAGGTCGTCGCACACCTCTAAAATCTCTCGATTCTCCAAATGGAGTTCCTTTGATAAATCGTAAATTCTGACTTTGGCGTTGTTCATCCACAATCCCCCTGGGTTGAGTGAGTTTAGTTAATCATGGCAAAACCAGATACAGTGGGCAAAAAAGCGTCCGTTAGGCTGTAAACCGTTACCGATGGCGTTGACCAGGTTTCCATTGCAATACCCCAAAGAAGGACGGTTAACTGGAAATGACTATTCCCTATGCTAGCGGCAAATTGACGGGATTTAGCGCGGCGCCGCCC
>JAYKIZ010000168.1:0-4321 GCA_035285965.1 Cyanobacteriota bacterium
ACCCATCCTAGGGTTAACTTATCATCCCTTCCCTGATATCTGTAAATCTGTAATGATCCAATTTCTCAAGGGCGCCTACGTGGCCTGCGGCCCTACCCCCCAGGGTCGCTGGTTGTTAATTCTGGACGTCAACGGCGTCGGCTACGAAATCCAAATCGCGAAACGGTGGGGCGCCGATCTGCAAACCCAAGCGCCCTCCTACCTTCAGGTCTTTACCCAACTGCAAATCCGGGAGGAAAATCCCCGCCTCTACGGCTTTAGCTCCCAGGCGGAGCGGGAACTCTTTGGGCAACTGATTGCGGTCACCGGCGTCGGCGCTCAGTTGGCGGTAGCTTTACTCGATACTTTAGGACTAGAAGGACTGGTGCAAGCTGTCATCACCGGCAATCTGAACCAACTCTGCAAAACGCCGGGGGTCGGAAAAAAAAGCGCCGAACGTCTGGCGCTGGAACTAAAGGATAAACTCTCCCAGTGGCGGGCGGTCTTGAACTTGGCGCCGGGGTCGGAGGGGGTTCCTCTGCCCCCAAGCCTGCTGGAAGAGGTGGAGTTGACCCTGGTGGCGTTGGGTTACTCGGCAACGGAAATTAACGGCGCTTTGGGGCATTTAGCCCAACAGGCGGATTATCAAAACAGCGCCGACCCAGAAACCTGGATTCGCGGCGCCGTAATTTGGCTCAGTCGGTCTCAACCCTAAGCGCCTTTTCGCAAAGAGGCAAAGGTGCGATAACCCGTCTCGGGATCGTAGAGGTGGCACTGGTCGCCGATGTCTTTCATCAGGCTCCAATTAAAGCGGCGCTGGTGAATGACGGAACCCCAATTTTCCTCAATGCTGGCGTGGGCCCGACGCAGATTATAGGAGGGAATACCCACGGAGAGATGGTGGGGAATATGGACATTAATATCATGGCAGAGGATTTCCACCCATTTGGGATAATCGCAATGCACTGTGCCCTTTAACTGGGCTTCCCCGGCGCTCCACTGGTCGGCGGGAGTGAATTTAATCTCGGGGATGGTGTGGTGCACGATGGTAAAGGTGCTCATCCAGAAGTGATAGACCAGCCAGGGCATGAGCCAGAATTTGACAAAGCCCCAAATGCCCGTGGTCAGAATTAAAGTCGGGAACACAACGGCGCCGAAAAGAACCACCACGGCGATGGAGAGCTTGACCTTACCCTGATCCCGCTCGGAAAAATTAGAGAGTTTGAAGTGTAACAGCGCCCAGTGAAAGATGGAGCCAATCCACCACAGGCGGCCCCGGATAGCTCGGTAAAAGAGCTTCACCACCGGGTGGGCGGCTTCGTAGGCCTCCGGCGTCCAGACGTCCCAGGCGTTATCCACTTCTAACTTGTTGGTGTGGAGGTGGTGATGGTCGTGGAGCAAGCGCCAGGGGTGAAAGGGATAAATCAGGGGCATGAGGCCGATGTGTCCCACCAAATCGTTGACCCAACGGCGCCGAGCAAAGGAGCGGTGCCCCGCGTCGTGGCCGATGACGAACCAACCGGTTAAAGCGGTGCCGGTAAAAATCCAAGTTAGCGGCAAACAGTACCAGGGAAGATAAATAATGCCCAAATAGCCGACTACCGTGGCGGCTAAGGTTAAGAGAACCGATAACCAGGCTCGGGTCATATTTTTTTCAAAACAATCCTTGGGGATCGTCTTGACAATGTCTTTGAGTTGCAGGGGCGTCACTGCGGCGGCGCGGTCGGTCGTTGCGGTCATGGGGGGGAAAGCTCTCCGTAAGGGGCAGTCGGCTACAAATTCCGGTTCCCTGTGGGTCTCTATAAAAAATCCCCTCAGCGGGGCAATAGATTACTACAGAGTGATAAAGGAATTTAAAAGGGCATTCTAACAGGTTAGAGTGGGAAAAAGTCGCCGACTCGATGAAAAAAAGTTACAAACCTTTACATTTATAGCACGCCCCCGCCGTTCCTCCGACCCCGAACCCTATGAAAAGAGCCCTGTTTCCCTTACTGACCAGCGCCCTTTGCAGCGCCGCCCTCGTCTTACCGCCCTTCAGTCCGGCGCCGGCGCTCCTGGCTCAGGACAACGCCCACAATAGCCGAAACTCAGTGGATTGGCCGGGGGTTTACCGGGGCGTGATTCCCTGCGGCGCCGCTCAATGCGAAGGGATCGAGATGTTTGTGACCCTACGTCAGAATCTCACCTACCAACAGGAAATCCGTTACCTCGGTAAAGCGGGTCAGGTCTTCAATCAGGCCGGAACTTTTGTCTGGAACCCGGCGGGGAGCGAGATCACCCTTAAACCGAATCAGGGGGAAGTCAGCTATTTTCAGGTGGGGGAAAACCAATTGATCCTCTTAAACGGGCCCGGTAAACCCAAGGGCAACGATTACCGTCTCCAAAAAATCGCCTCTGTGACCGATACAACGCCCGACGCCTCTTTAACCAACACCTACTGGAAACTGACGGAACTGCGGGGCCGGCCCATTTCTCCCGGCGCTGAGCAAAAACGAGAAATTCACTTGATCTTACAAATTCAAAATAACCGAGTTCAGGGCTTCGGGGGGTGTAACCGTTTCCAGGGAGAATACACCCTAGAGGAAAAAAATCGGCGCTTACGCTTCTCTCCCCTGATGACGACTAAAATGGCCTGTCCGGCGCTGGCGCTGGAAACGGAGTTTTTAAAAGCCCTAGAAATGGCGGATTCCTTTAGCGTCAAAGGCGATACTCTGACTCTGAATAAAGGACGTATGGCCCCCCTGGCGAAATTCCAAGCCGTCTATCTGCGTTAAACCTTTTGCCCTCACCCTAATCCCTCTCCCAAAGAGGGAGAAGGGGCTAGAAGATTCCCGACTTACCGCCGCTCCTTGACATTTGCTAAAGATCCTCTAAAACTAAAATTTTCATTCTCTTTAAATTCTTTTATACAACCCGACCCAGCGCCGGAGCTTCTCCATTTTAGAAACAGCCCCCCGTTTAAACGCCCTAACCCCTAATCCCCAATCCCTAAAACCCAAGGGTTATGAAAAACGATTTAATTCTCAACGAGCGCCATCAAGGGATTCTCAAGGCCACCATTCAGCGCTATATCGCCACCGCTGAACCCGTCGGCTCCAAAACCCTGGCGGAAGAGTATAATTTTTCAGTGAGTTCCGCCACTATCCGCAACGCCCTCAGTTATCTCGAAAAAGTGGGCTTGCTCTACCAGCCCCATGTCTCCGCGGGACGGATTCCCTCCGACGGCGGCTACCGGCATTATGTAGATCAGCTTCTCTCTACCCAGACGGAGCCGCCCTTAACAGTGAAGCAATCTCTCCGGCGCCGTCTCCGTCAGGAGAGTTGGAGCATTGAGACCCTGATCCAACGCGCGGCCCAAATTCTGGCTAGTATTAGCGGCTATATCGCCCTGATTACCTTGCCCCAAACCGACGCCGTTCAACTAAGACACCTCCAGTTGGTGCCCCTCTCGGCCCGACAGGTGATGATGGTGCTGGTGTTGGACGGCTATCAGACCCATTCTGTGCCTCTTGATCTACCCCCGGCGCCGCCTTTGGGTTCCGAGCCAGAGTATTTGGAAGAAGAACTGCAACTCCTCTCTAATTTTCTCAACCGCAAATTACGGGGCCAGACTCTCCAGGGATTAGGAGAAGTGGATTGGCGGGAGTTAGACCAGGAGTTCGCCGCCTACGCCGACTTTTTAGGCGCTTTGTTGAAACAGTTACAGGCCTGCTTGCAACCCGCCTCGACGGCGCCGTTGGTGATTCAAGGCGTGTCGGAAATGATTCGCCAACCGGAATTTTCCCAACTGGAACAGGTGCAAATGTTGCTACACCTTCTGGAGCAGGAGCAAAACGCCCTTTTTCCCTTAATTTTTGAAGTCTCCCCAGCGCCGATGACCGGCGCCAAGGTCAGCATCGGCGCCGAAAATCCCCTCAAACCCATGCAAGCCTGCACCTTGATTTCCTCCCTCTACCATCAGGGACAGATTCCCGTGGGGAGCGTGAATATCATCGGCCCCACCCGCATGAGCTACGAGCAAACCATTCCCCTAGTGGAATCTACCGCTCATTACCTTTCGGAGGTGTTGAGTTGAAGGAGAGGCAAAGCTTAATTCATTTACTCCTAATCCTAGGCAGTCTCGGCGCCGGCCCGCTCCTGGCCCAACCGGATCTGGATTTACCCCCGGAAGTGTGGGACTCCAGCCCCCTCCTCCAACGCTGGGTTGAAGAGATCCCCGACGTTTTGACCGACGTCCGAGAAGAGCCGAGTTTTCGTCCCCTGGTTCGTCTGGGCTATATCTATTTCCCTGAACCCGGCGCCCGTAGCGGTCTGGGGCTTGGCGCCGAGGATCTGTTTCTAG
>JAYKIZ010000169.1:0-7344 GCA_035285965.1 Cyanobacteriota bacterium
TACGGGTGGGGGATAACCAGGACACGGAACTGGGGGATCTGCTGGAAGACGACGGTATTCAGCCGGAGGACTTCGCCACCCAGGTGTCTCTCCAAACGGATTTAGGACATCTCTTGGACGAACTGACCCCCCAACAACGGGAGGTGCTGACCCTGCGCTTTGGCCTCAATAACGGCCAACCCCTGACCCTCGCTAAAATTGGGCACCTCCTCAATATCAGCCGGGAGCGGGTGCGTCAAATTGAGCGAGAGGCGCTGACCAAGCTCCGTAAACGCAAAGGCATGGTGCGGGAGTATTTGGCGAGCTAGGCCAAGACTCGGATTCCGTGGCTAATTAACGGCGCCGTCCAGAGACCGAGATCCGGGTCGGGAATTTGGCGCCGGATTAGGGTCTTAATCTCCTGGACTTGGCTTTCTGTTTCGCAGAGGGTAAACACCGTGGGCCCCGAGCCGGACATCATCGTTCCCAAGCCCCCAGTCGCGGCCATAACTTCCCGTAACTGAGCCACCTGAGGATAAGCCGGTAACACCGCTTTTTCCAGATCGTTGTACAAAGCCTGTCCCACCTGAACGGGACTGCGCTGGAACAAACCCTGGAGCAAGGGCCCGCTGTGAATTTCCTGGGTTCGACCCCGTTGAGCGGCGCCGCTGGGCAAGTAATTTTCCTCGAACTGCTGGCGGTAGGTTTGATAGGCCCAGGGGGTGGAGACCGTCAGAGATTGGTATTTGGCTAAAACCAGCCACAAGTTATCTAACGTCGGCAGAGGGTCAATTTGCTCTCCCCGCCCCGTGGCCAGCGCCGCCCCCCCCGCCACGCAGAAGGGAATATCGGATCCTAATTGAGCGCCGAGGCTTTGTAGTTCCGGCGCCGTTAACCCCAACTCCCAGAGCAGATTTAAGCCCACTAAAACCGCCGCGGCGTCCGTGGAGCCTCCCGCTAAACCGGCGGCGATGGGGATATTTTTTTCCAACTCAATATCCACCCCCCCGTAACGGGCGAAGGCCTGGGGAAATTGCTCCCGCATTAACCGCGCCGCTCGGTAGGCTAAATTCTCTTCGTTCTCCGCTAGTTCGGCGCTGGAGCAGAAGAGCCGCAAATTTTCCGTGCCGTTGGCCCGCAGAGTCAGTCGGTCCGCTAGCCCGATACTATGGAGCGCCATCACCAGTTCATGGAAACCGTCTGAGCGCAGACCGAGAATTTCCAGAAAGAGATTAATTTTAGCCGGAGCTAGCAGGGTGTAGGTTTTCATTAAAAAAGAGCAGGCTGGGGGCTTGCTCGCTGATGATTTGGAAGTTGATCCCCCTTGCCAAGGGGGATTGAGTCAGAGGGCTAGGGTTCCCCTTTCTCGCTCTTGAGGATTTTGAGAATCTGGATCTTTTGTTGCCGGCTCAGATCCAAGGTCGACAACACGTCTTTGACCTCTTGTCCTTGGGATAAGCCCGTTTGCAGTTTAGCCCGTTGATCCGGGTTGAGCACAGCGCCGATTTCCATCATCATCCCCAGTTTTTCCGGGGAGGGTTTGGAGTCGGCGCTCGTTTGAGCGGCGCCGGGAAGCGCCGATAGGGTTAGGGCGCCGCCCAGAAGAACCGCAAGAAGAGTTTTCATAGTCGTGAAGGATTCGCTGGTCGGTTGGACAAAACGGCGCTGGCCTTAGTTTTGGTTATCGCTATAGGCGGGGCGCCGGTCGCTGTAGCGTTGGGGTTTATAGGAGGACTTGCCGGCGCGAGCGCCGCCTTCGCCGTTGTTGAATTTGCGCTTGGGAACCGGTTTGGTGAAATCCTGCTCCGGCACTTCCCAATCGGTTTTCATCCAGTTGGGGCAACTTTGGTCGTAGATCATTTGCAGGGCCGCCGCGGCGATGGCCTGGGGATCGTACTCGGTGCTCAGTTGCTTCACCAGGGGCAGGAAGGAGGCCATGCGCTCGCCAGAGAGCGCCGCTTGGATTTCCGCTTTCAGTTTTTCGATCCGTTTTGCTTCCACCTGGGCCCGGTCGGGGATGGAGCCGATTTCGATGCGCTGTTTAAGGCGATTTTCGATTAAGCGCAGGAGGCGCCGGTCGATGGGTTCCACCAGGGCGATGGCTTTGCCGGTTTTCCCGGCCCGGCCGGTGCGGCCAATGCGGTGGATATAGGTTTCGGCGTTGTCGGGCAGGTCGAAGTTAATCACGTGGCTGAGGTTTTCCACATCCAAGCCCCGGGCGGCGATGTCGGTGGCCACCACCAGTTTAATTTTCCCTTCTCGGAAACGGTGCACTAGGCGCTCCCGTTGGGTTTGGTTGAGGTTGCCGTGGTATTCGTCGGCGCTGTGGCCCGCTTCCTGAAGCTTGCTGGTCAAGTCCGCAGCGGTTTGTTTAGTGCGGACAAAGATAATGGCGGACTCCGGGTCTTCCATTTCTAGAATGGGCTGGAGCGCCTTGGCCTTCGTCCAACCCCGAGGCACAAAGTAGAGTTGTTGCTCGATGCGGGTGGGGGTGGTTTGGGTTTGCTGAACGGTGACCAGCGCCGGCTCTTTGAGGAATTGATTGACCAACTCCCGGATTTCCCGGGGCATGGTGGCGGAGAAACAGGCGGTTTGGCGGGTGGGGGGCGTTTTCTTGAGGATGGTTTTGACGTCGTCGATGAAGCCCATGCTCAGCATTTCGTCGGCTTCGTCGAGGACGACCCAATTAATGGTTTCCAGGTTTAATTTTTGGCGCTCGATCAAGTCGATGACGCGACCGGGAGTGCCCACCACAATTTCCACGCCTCGCTCCAGACTACGGATTTGGCGGTCGATGGGTTGGCCGCCATAGACGGTGAGGATATAGAGACGACGGTCGGCGGCGAAGTCCTTCATGGCTTCCGCCACCTGCTGGGCCAATTCCCGGGTGGGGGTCAGGATCAGGGCTTGCAAGCCGCCCCGGCGCTCGATTTTATCCAGTAGGGGCAGGGCGTAGGCGGCGGTTTTGCCAGTGCCGGTTTGGGACTGGGCCAACATATCCCGTCCGTTCAGCAGAAGGGGAATCGCCTGCTCCTGAATAGTCGTAGGGTTCTCAAACCCGATTTGGGCTAACTGCTCGCAAGCGGCGGCGGATAAACCAAGGTCTTGAAAAGAAAGGGTCATAGGAAATAGAGAGAAATGAATAAAAAAACTAGAGATGGGGAAAAGAAACGCTTGTTAAGGAGAACGATTAATAAAAATGAGTTAGAAATTTATAGGGGGCGTTTTCCTTATCAGGACTGGCTTAGGGGACGACGACTTGACCGTAAAGGTCGTAAATATCGGCGCCGGTAATGGCCACCGGGACAATCTGTCCGAGGCTGGCTTGGCCCTGAACATAGACGGCGCCGTCCACCTCCGGCGCAAAGCGGGGCGAGCGCCCAATCAACTGGCCGGTGGCGGGGTTTTCCTGCTCGATTAAAACCGGGACGGTTTGTCCGACGCAGGCTTGATTTTTCCGCAGGGAAATGGGCTGTTGGGCGGCCATCAACCGCTCTCGGCGCTCGTCCATCACCGATTGGGGAACCGGGTTCGGCAAGTTGAAGGCGGGGGTCTCCGCTTCCGGAGAGAAGGTAAAAACCCCCAGATGGTCAAACTCATGGCGCTGGATAAAGTCCAACAGGTGTTGGAAATGAGCTTCCGTTTCTCCCGGAAAACCGACAATGACGGTGGTGCGCAGGACGGCGTCCGGTAGGGCGGTCTTGAGACGCTGGATGATGTCGTCGTTGACTTGCCCCTGCCAGGGACGATTCATGGCCCGGAGAATCTCCGGGTGGGAATGCTGGAGCGGCAAATCTAAGTAGGGGAGAACGTTGGTAGTTTCCGCCATGGCTGCGATCACCGGCGCCGTGAGTCCCGTAGGGTAGGCGTAGTGAACCCGAATCCAAGGAATATCCACCTCCCCCAGCGCTCGGAGCAATTCCGCTAGTCGGGGTTTGCCGTAGAGATCCAGCCCGTAATTGGTCGTGATTTGGGAAATTAAGACCAACTCCTGAACGCCCTGCTCCGCTAGCTGGCGAGCCTCCGCCACAATGGACTCGATGGGGCGGGAGCGCTGTTGCCCCCGCAGTTGGGGAATAATGCAGAAAGCGCAGGCGTAATCGCAACCTTCCGCCACCCGCAGGTAAGCCACCCCTTCCGTGGTGGTGCGGTAGCGAGGCGTATTTTCATCGGCGATGAAGAGGGGGGTCGGGGAAATTTCTCGCACCCTGCGCCCCTGCTCCACCTGTTCAATCACCTGGACGATTTTTTGATAGTCGCCGGTGCCGACCACCGCCACCGCTTCCGGCAGTTCATCCAGTAGGTTGCCCCCCTGAATAAAGTCGTGTTGGACTAAACAGCCGGTGACGATAATTTTTTTCTGAGCTTGAGCGAGTTCCAGCAGGGTCGAGACGGATTCTTCGCGGGCGTCGTTAATAAAACTACAGGTATTGACAATCACGTAATCCGCCTGCTCCTCATCGGCGGATACAGCGTAACCGGCTTGGGCGAGAAGCCCCAGCATATGTTCAGAGTCGATCCGATTTTTTTCGCACCCGAGGTGGGAGATAGCGATAGTCGGCGTTTGGGCCATGCAAAAATTTGGTGGGGTAATTTAGTCCGCAAGTGATGGGATTAGGGACTAAAACCAAAGGCTCTTTCCGGTCTCGCAGGGAGAAGCGGGAAAAAATACGGTCTGGCCCCTAGGCGCTTTGCTTGATTTGTAAAGCGACTGTAACAGAGTGTAACACAAAAATTACAATCCGGCGCCGGAGGAGGGGATTCTTTCAGAGTCCCCTAGAGGGGTAGGACTCTCCTCTCCCAAGATTTTTACTCAGACACAGGGCTTCAGCGCCGACTGCAAGCTTCCCTCAATCATGGGGAAACCATATCCAGACTAAACGAGCAGTTGAAAGATCATTAGAGTGGAGATCGCACCCGACCCCCCAAGGAAGGCATTAACCAGAGCTTGTTCGCAAGTTATTTAAGCCTGCTATAACTGGTTTAGTCAACTTGACTGTACTCCCTGACAACTTCTCCTTTGGGTAGCCGCCATGAGTAAATACGCAGATCTTAAAAATCGAACCCTCCTTCGCTCCATCTTGGGACTTGGAGGACTGTGCCTGACCCTGAGCGCCCTCTCCGGCGCCGCCTGGGCCCAGAGTAATCAAAATAAACCAACTATTTCCGTGCCGGATTTTAAAAACGAGACCAACTGGTGGTGGTGGAACACTAACACCTCCCGACAACTGGCGGACGCCCTCAGCAACGAGCTAACCTCCACCGGCAACTTCGCCGTGGTGGAGCGGCAAAAACTGGGCGCTGTTCTCTCGGAGCAGGAATTGGCGGAATTGGGTTTGGTCAAACCGGGAACCGGGGCGAAAAAAGGGGAACTCACCGGCGCTCAGTATATTATTCTCGGCAAAGTCACATCCTACGAAGAAGGGGTGGAATCCGAGTCCGGCGGGCAAAACTTTGGTCTAAACCTCGGGATTGTCAACATTGGCAACAGCGGTCGTCAGGAAAAGAAACAGGCCTATGTGGCCATCGATCTGCGAGTGGTGGACTCCACCACGGGGGAAGTGGTTTACGCCCGCACCGTGGAAGGAAAGGCGACGGATTCCTCCGAAAGCGCCGCTAGCGACGTGGGTTTTTTAGGCGGCCTTGTGCGTACCGGCAACGATAATCAGAAAACCACCAAAGCGCCGGTGGGGAAAGCCCTCCGGGCGGGGTTGATTGAAATTACCAACTACCTCAGTTGCGTCATGGTGGAGCAAGACGCCTGCCTGAAGGAATTTCAGGCCAAGGAACAAAAGCGCCGCCAAAATACCCAGGACGTCCTCCAGCTTGAGTAGGGTAAAGATTTGTAAGGAACCCCGTCGCCAAGGCGGGCCCGGGGGAAAAAACTGCTATGATTTGGCGTTAAGGAAATGTCTTCCCCAACCAGATAGCGGCGGGGGCAGGATTTTTTCAATAACATCGGACTCAATTTCTAAGGAAAACACCTATGGCCTTTAACCGCGGAGACAAAGTTAGAATCAAGCGTCCCGAATCCTACTGGTACGGGGATGTGGGCACTGTCGCCAGCGTCGAAAAAAGCGGCATTCTTTACCCGGTCATCGTTCGTTTCGAGCGAGTGAACTACAACGGTTTTAGCGGCTCCGCCTCCGGGGTCAACACCAATAACTTCGCCGACCACGAGTTAGAACTTGTGCAAGCGGCTCCCGCCAAAGCGAAAGCCTAACCCCTAGCGGTGCCGGAACTGCCAGAGGTTGAAATTGTCTGCCGGGGGTTGAATCGCTTCGCCTCCGGTCAGTTTGTGGAAGGGGTTACGGTTCTTCGCCCCCAGACTTTTGCCTATCCTCCTCTGTCGGCGCCGTTAAACCTAGAGGATCTACAGTTCGGCGCTTGGCGCCGCAGGGGCAAGTATCTATTAGGCGAGCTTCTCCAAGACGGGGTTAACGCCGGTCATCTGGGCGTTCATCTGCGCATGACCGGGCAACTGCTTTGGGTTCCCAGTAATGAGCCGAGGGCCAAGCATACGAAGGTCTGTTTCCATTGTCGGGGCGGTCGGGATTTACGGTTTATTGATATTCGGACTTTCGGGAAACTCTGGCGGCTCCCGCCAGGCGTAGCGCCGGAAGAAATTATCTCCGGTTTACAGAGCCTAGGGCCGGAACCCTGGGCGGAGTCCTTTACCCCTCAGTTTTTAGAGAAACGTTTACATAACAGTCGGCGCCCCATCAAAACGGCGCTGTTGGATCAGCGGCTGGTGGCGGGTTTGGGTAATATTTACGCCGACGAAGTTTTATTCCAGACCGGCTTGCATCCTTTAACTCCGGCGAACGCGTTAACCCCGGCCCAAATTGAGGCGCTACACCGCCAGATTCAACAGACCCTAGAACAGGCCATCGGCGCCGGGGGAACAACGTTTAGCGATTTTCGGGGGGTGACGGGCATTAACGGCAACTACGGCGGTCAGGCTTGGGTCTATGGGCGCCGGGGGGAACCCTGTCGGGTCTGCGGCGCGACCATTGAGCGGTTGAAAATCGGCGGCCGCTCCAGTCATTTTTGCCCCCAGTGCCAACCGTCCAAGGGCCAAATTCCGGCGCTCTGATAAAATGCAAAGCGGGCCCCGCCCCCTGTTGACCCCTTTTCTTGAGACGATTCCACCATGATCTACGACATTTTCATGCCCGCGCTCAGTTCCACCATGACGGAAGGCAAAATTGTCTCCTGGGTCAAGTCCCCCGGCGACCGCATTGAGAAGGGGGAAACGGTGGTGGTGGTGGAGTCCGATAAGGCGGACATGGATGTGGAATCCTTTTATGAAGGTTATTTGGCGACGATTTTAGTCGAAGCGGGCCAGGAAGCGCCGGTGGGCGC
>JAYKIZ010000170.1:0-3257 GCA_035285965.1 Cyanobacteriota bacterium
TTTCTACGGTCTCCAGATTGTCTAGGGACTCTAGGGGGGTTTGCTCTTCGTTCATAGGAGGCGTTCGGCGACAGGATGAAACAAATTTGAAGGGATGACGTTATCTTCGCCCAAGAGGCGGCCAGCGTCGAGTTCCCTCCACTATAGACAGTCTAGGGGGATTTCTCCACACTTTGAACAGGTTATCCCTTAGGATAGGGGATGATTCCCCCTAGGCTCACACTAGGATTCCAGCAACACTCCGGGCGGGTTGTGTCATGGTTCATTCTAAAAAGACGCGGGCCGTTGCCCTGCGCAACTACTTTTCCCCCTTTGGTAATAAGCTCGTCGCCGGGGGTCATGTCTCTCCCGAACAACTGCGCCAGGCTCTAGTTCAGGTCAAAAAAAGCGGGCGCTCTCTGCCGGAGGAAATCAAGTCCATCACTGGCCGGGCGCTCTCCCCAGAACTCCAGCGACAATACAAAAAAAATCAGCTTTTTGAACTTAAGGTTCTCTACGGCGTGGACAGCCTTGACCCGGAGGTGGCGCCAGTGGCTACCCAGGAAATGGCGCTCTTGATTCAGGATTTAATTCCCCTCGACACCTGTCGGCGCTATAAGGTCTTGCCCCTGGCCCGACAGGAGGGGGATCCTCCCAGCGTTTTGGTGGCCATGGTGGATCCCGACGATTTGGCGGCCCAGGACGAGTTGCAACGAATTTTACGTTTTAAGGGGCTAGAGTTGCGACGCCTGGTGATCACCCAGGAAGATTTTGAGCAGTTGATGGAGCAATACCACGGTATTCAAGGGGAACTGGAAAAAGTCAAGGAAAAACAGGCGAAGGAAAAAGAACTGGAGAAACTGGCGGATTTAACCGATATTGTCGGCGCTTTTGACGGCGGCGGTCTGCAAGACGCGGGGGACGACGACGCCGATTCCTTGGATTCTAAGGACGCCCAACAAGCGCCGGTGATTAACCTCGTTAACAAAATCCTGGCCAAGGCCTTGCAAGAAGGAACCTCCGATATTCACGTGGAACCCCAGGAAGAAACCCTCCGTATTCGTTTCCGTAAGGACGGAGTGCTCCACCAAGCCTTTGACCCCCTGCCCCGACGCATTACCCCCGCCGTGGTGGCCCGCTTTAAGATCATGGCGGATATGGACATCGCCGAGCGCCGGGCGCCCCAGGACGGTAAAATTCGGCGTCTTTATCAAGGCCGGAAAGTGGACTTTCGGGTCAACACCATTCCCAGCCGCTACGGCGAAAAGGTCTGTCTGCGCATTCTGGACAACTCCGCCACTCAGTTGGGGTTGGATAAATTGATTACCAGTCAGGAAACCCTAGACACCGTGCGGGAATTGGCGGCCCGTCCCTACGGTTTGTTCCTAGTCACCGGCCCTACGGGATCGGGGAAATCCACCAGTCTCTACTCCGTGTTGGCGGAGCGCAATAATCCGGGGGTGAATATCAACACCGCCGAGGACCCCATCGAATATTCCCTGCCGGGCATTACCCAGGTGCAGGTGATTCGGGAAAAGGGCATGGACTTCGCCTCCATCCTGCGGGCCTTTATGCGTCAAGACCCGGACGTGATTCTGGTGGGGGAAACTCGGGACAAGGAAACGGCGAAAACCGCTATTGAAGCGGCGCTCACGGGTCACTTGGTGTTAACCACCCTCCATACCAACGACGCCGCCGGCGCTATCGCTCGCCTGGACGAAATGGGAGTGGAACCCTTCATGGTCTCCGGCGCTCTGCTGGGGGTGTTGGCCCAGCGCCTGATGCGACGGGTCTGCGGCGAATGCCGAACGGCCTACAATCCCAGTAAGGAAGAACTGGCTCGTTTCGGCTTCTCCGCCTCCGGGGAAGAGGGTGTCACCTTTTATAAAGCCAATACTCTCACCCCCGACGAAATCCACTCCGCCCGTCAATCGGGAACCCTCTGCGAAAAGTGCAACGGGAGCGGCTATAAGGGCCGGGTGGGGGTCTATGAGGTGATGCGCAACTCGGAAAAAATCGCCGCTTTGATCAACGAGGGCGCCACCACGGACCGGATTAAGGACTGCGCCGTGGAGGAGGGTATGGTCACCCTACTGGCCTACAGCTTAAATCTGGTGCGGGAGGGCTACACTACCCTGGACGAGGTGGAGCGGGTCACCTTTACAGATACGGGTCTGGAGTCGGAATTGCGGGCCAAACGCAAGAGCGCCCTCACCTGTCGGGTCTGTCAGGCGGAACTGGAGCAGGAATGGTTGGATTGTCCCTACTGCATGACGCCCCGCTTTACCTAGATTTTCTCCCGGCGCTGGACGTTCTAACTAGCCCCGATACCATCCCTCTTTTGCCATGACCTCTAAATTTTTTTCCCGACTGGTCGATACTCTACAACCCTACGCCACGGGGCTATTTCCCGAACCTCCTGCGGAACCGGATTATCCCAACGAAATTTACGCCTATACAACCCAAGCCTGGGGCAATCACCAAGCGGGCAATTACGTGATGGCCTATATTCCTCAACGGGAAGCGCCGGCGGTTCCCCAAATTATTATTTACCTCCATGGATTTGCTTTTGGTAATCCCTATTTTTACGACGCCCATATGCAACATTTAGCCAAACAGGGCTATTACGTTTTTTTTGCAGACTATCAAAGAGATAATTTTCCTAATACTCAGACTCCTGAACCCCCGAGCGATGATTTAGTCACCATTCAGCAATTTTTAGAAGCGGCGCTGGATAGTTTTCAAACTGCTGGCGCTACCATGATCGCTAATGCCAATCAATCAGTTCAGCAGGCCCTACAGGCGGTTTTACCGCAATCCCAAGACTTTAATATTTATCTCTTTGGTCATTCAGTCGGGGGGCTATTTGCCTTAAGTTGGCCCTACTATATGGGAGCGGCAAATATTAAAGGCATTACGGCGGCCGACCCCATTCCCGGCACAGCGAATTTACCCCTCTGGTTACGGGAGGCTTTGCCCAATGATACGCCTTTTTTGAAAGATCCAGTTTTACCGTCTCAAACCGGTCAAGGATTGAGTAATATTCCGACGGCGATTTTAATTGGTAATAGTGACTTATTTGTTAAAGTTTCTGACTGGCAAAAACTCTGGCCAGATTTAGCCACTTCCACCAAACGAATTTACATTTCCCAAAGTGATTATTATTATAATATCTATCACTGCGACGACCGACGAGCTTTGGTGGCCTATCATAATCAATCAGTGACGAATACCTTGCTCTATGGCCCGGAGGATATCCAATTATTAATCGGCGGAGC
>JAYKIZ010000171.1:0-3336 GCA_035285965.1 Cyanobacteriota bacterium
TTGTCCGCCATTACTGGCAAGCTGGGCGACCCCGCTTAGAGAATAATTTGAGATTACTAAAAGTGGCGGGAGTCGTTTTTCTCGCCAGTTTGGTGATTTTTTCCGTCCCCATTAAAAATATCGTCCTCTATCAAAATCCCGTTTATCCCATCAAAATTACTCTGGCAGGTCAGGCCCTCAATCACACGGAAAGCTCCCCGGATTTTATGCATCCCAGCCTGCGTCAACTAGCGCCGCCCCTCCGCTGGGCGCGCTCGGTCTTGGAAATTGATGTCTTTGATCAGCGCCGACCCTGGCCTTGGACGTTAGCGATGGATTTTATTTCCTGGCACGAAGAACGCTTCGGTTTGGGGGGGTATTTCGGCGCTTATGTGGTCTTTAACTTGGTTTTATTCGCCCTGTTGTGCGCCTTAAATTGGGGTCGGGAAACCCGCGTCGCCTTAATTTTCCTGACTGTAATGACCGGAGTCACTGTCTGGATGCCCCAGTCCTACGAACTGCGCTATTACATGTACTGGATGATGGTTCTGGTGAGTTTAAACGCCTATTTGGTCTGCCGGTATAGCGAAATCCGGCGGGGAGTGAATCAGTGGCTCCGGCCCCAATATTTTGGACTCATCGCCTTGGTTTTCACCCTGATCTTTGTGGATCAAACCGATAAATTTTTCACCTATCCCGCCTTCCAACCCCTTTCCCAACAACTCCAACAAAAAGGTTTTCTGGACGAAAAAATCCTCGGCGCTATCCAACCCGGGGACAAAATTTGTCTGGTCAATAAAGCGCCGATGACCTTTCTCTACAGTTCCTATTTTCATCCCCAAAGTCCGTATCGCCTACGGGGAGAATTCGCCCTGGACGACCAGTGGGTTCAGGATAAATGCCAGGGCTGGAAAATTCTCCGTTAATCAACTTTAACCGCCTAATTTTTCGACAACCAGCGAGCCGCGTCCTTAGCGTGGTAGGTCAAAATTAAATCGGCGCCGGCCCGTTTAAAGCTCAGTAACGTTTCCAGCGCCACCCGTTCCTCGTCAATCCAACCCCGGAGCGCCGCGGCCTTAACCATGGCGTATTCCCCGGAGACGTTGTAGGCCGCTACCGGCAGGTTGGTCATTTCCTTAATGCGCCAGATAATATCCATGTAAGACAGCGCCGGTTTCACCATCACCATATCGGCGCCTTCCAATAAATCAAGTTCCACCTCCTTCAGAGCTTCTCGAGCGTTGCCGGGATCCATTTGGTAGGTGCGCCGGTCGCCAAACTGGGGGCTAGACTCCGCCGCGTCCCGGAAGGGGCCGTAGTAGGCGGAGGCGTATTTAGCGGCGTAGGAAAGGATGGGCGTATCGCTAAAACCCGCTTCGTCTAAAGCTTCCCGGATCGTCTGCACAAACCCGTCCATCATGCCGGAGGGGGCGATAATATCGGCGCCGGCCCGGGCTTGGGAAACGGCGGTTTTTTTCAACAGTTCCAGGGTGGGGTCGTTCAAGACCCGGCCGGTTAAATCCCCGGTTTGCAGGTAGCCGCAGTGGCCGTGCTGGGTGTACTCACACAAACAAGTGTCGGCGATCACCACCAGATCCGGTAAGGCTTCTTTCACCGCCGTCGCCGCCTTTTGGACAATGCCGCAATCATGCCAAGCGCCGGTGGCGTCGTCGTCTTTGACGTCGGGAATGCCGAAGAGAATAATAGCGGGAATGCCCAGATCCGCGACTTCCTTGGCGTCCTCCACAATCTTGTCCACCGAGAGTTGATAGACCCCCGGCATGGAGACCACTTCCTTGGCCACTCCGGTTCCCGGCACGGCAAAGAGGGGATAGATTAAATCGTTAACCGTTAGGGTGGTTTCCCTGACCATACGGCGCAGGGGATCGCTTTGACGGAGGCGGCGGGGGCGAGTGATGGGAAACATGGAAGCGGTGAAAGGGGTATGGTTAAAAGGACGCTAAACCCATCATTTTACGGCGCCGGTTTCAGGATTGAGCTTGGAGCTTAAGATTTTGTTAAATTTGCCCCAAATCCTCATGGGGAAGTGTTCCAGAACTAGAAAAGTGAGCTAAGACAGAGATTAGGACTGTCCATTAAACTGTGGCTAATACCTAAACTCGTGTGTTAAATTGCTCGCCAGCAAATAAGAGCAAGTGTTTAGCCTCCTAAGTTAAGTCCCTTGGCAAGGGAAGAGAGATTATGTCCTAACCATTTTCTCGTACCAGGAAACTTAAATCTATGAAGTTACTTAATTTAGCCCTCCTGTTCTCACTCTTGGGGTTCGGTAACGGTAAGGTCTTAGCTCAAGCGCCAAAATTTGCCCTGGCTTGTATTGGCACGGAGACAGGGCGCACAATTAACTATTTTTACCGCTGGGGCGACAAGGGCGACTGGAATCAAGGCAGTGTGGCGCCGGGTAAATGGAAAAAAATGATTTGGGAATACGATTATCCCGGCGAGAATCGCTCCCCCCAACTCACGATCCGCTATGACGACGACGCCACCTCCCGCACTAACTTTGTGCGCACAAAAATTTCGCCCTACGCCGCCCGCGGTTCCAACTGCGAGGATCACGGTAAAACCTATAACTTTTACCAACGGGGCGACGAAATCTATATCAAAGAAGAAGATTAGAGCCGGAGCGGTAAAATAGGCGAGTTGTCCCGTCTTTGCGAACCTAGACCCGTGGCCACCTCTCCTCAACTGCCCCCCGAAGCCGGAAGTCTGACTTCCGCCCCCGAACTGAAAGCCACCGCCGAGAAGTGGTTTGAATTTTTAGTGCGGGTGCAACCCCACCACACGGACTACAGCGGCGCCGTCTGGCACGGCGCTTATTTAACTTGGATGGAAACGGCCCGGGTGGAATGTCTCCGGGCCATCGGCGCGGATTTTGCCGAACTGGTGGCCATGGGATGCGATTTGCCGGTGGTAGATCTCTCCCTGCGCTATCATCGTCCCCTCCGCCTGGGGCAAACGGCGCTGGTGAAAACCGCCATGCAGGAAATTCAGGGGGTGCGTCTGAATTGGGACTACCGCATTCAGTGCCTAGAAACCCAAGAACTCTGTCTGACCGCTAAAGTCAGTCTGGTGGCCATCGATCCCGCCAAGGGAAAAATTCGGCGCCGTTTACCCCCAGAGGTTCAAGACATTTTGGCCAAACTAACGGCCTGGAGAGAGGTCGGGGGCCCAGAGCGCCAAAGCGCCGACGGCGAGCGTCAGCAGGGCGAAAATTCCCCCTAGGGTGACCCCTAAGCGCCGAAGGATGGGACTGACTTGATATTGGACAATGAGCCGGTCTCGAACCAACACTTCCGGGGGTTTGGGCCAGGTTTGACCGTCATACCAGCCGGACTC
>JAYKIZ010000172.1:0-2977 GCA_035285965.1 Cyanobacteriota bacterium
GCGCGGCCTTCGGCGCCTTGGCGGGCTGGGGTTTACCCGCGGCGGGCGTGATCGGCGGCGACAGTAAAGAGGTTTTAACGCTCGATCCGGCTCGGGATTTGACCCTCACGCTACAATCGCCCCTGACCCTTAACGGCGCTCAGGAAACCTACCGCTATTCCCCCAGCGCCCGCAATTGATCCTCACTCAACAGAGACTCGACCGCCCGTTCAAGCTAATCGGTACGGACGTCGAGTCCCTCGATTTGTTAGGGTGGGGAGTCATTTACTAGAATAACCAAAACGAACCGAGAACCTTCTGTGGCCAGCGCCGACCACCCCCAAATCCTCTGCCTAGGGGAAATTCTCTTTGACGACCTAGCGGATCAACCGGGTTTGCCTCTGGCGGCCGTCCAGAGTTGGAGCGCCTATCCGGGAGGCGCGCCGGCCAACGTCGCCTGCGGTTTGGTTAAATTAGGGATGGCGGCGGGGTTTATCGGTTGTGTGGGGGAAGACTCGGCGGGGGAAGCCTTAACCCAGGTTTTGATCGAGGCCGGCGTCAACATTCAAGGACTCCAGCGCCGTCCCCAGACGCCCACCCGGCGGGTTTATGTGACCCGCTCTCTAGAAGGAGAACGTAGTTTCGCCGGATTCGGCGCTGTCGCCACAACAGCCTTCGCGGATACGCGACTACGGGGGGACGAGATCCCGACGGCTTGCTTTACCAGCGCCGAATATTTAGTTCTAGGCACTATCCCCTTAGCCTATCCCCAGAGTCGGGGGGCGGTGGAGCAAGCACTCTCCTTGGCGAAAGTTCAGGGGACAAAAATCGTTGTAGATCTCAACTGGCGTCCCGTTTTTTGGCCCGACCCGGCAGCGGCTATTCCCCTGATTAACACCTTGTTATCCGAGGCGGACTTCCTTAAATGTACCGATGAAGAGGCCCGGGCATTTTTTAACACCCAAGAGCTAAGCTCCATCCAGCGCCGTTTTCCCAACTTACGGGGCGTTCTAGTCACCGCCGGAGAACGGGGCTGTCGCTATCTCCTTGGCGACGCTCAAGGAGAAGTCCCGGCCTTTACCGTTCCTGTCGCGGATACCACCGGCGCTGGGGACGCCTTTTTGGCGGGTTTTCTCAGTCGGATGCTCTCGGATGAAGCCGGGCTTTTAACTGATCCCCAGGCGGCCCGGGAGGCCGTGCGCTACGCCAGCGCCGTCGGCGCGCTGACCACCCTCGGTCTCGGCGCTATCGCTCCCCAACCGCGTTCCCGGGAAGTGGAGCGTTTTTTGCAGTCTAGGGATAATCCTCTAGCGCGATAAAATCCTCTGTGCAGAAGAAAATCCTTCCCTCCAAAACGGCGCTGTCTTTCAGTTTGGAAAGAGGATTTACATCCTCTGGCAAGGGGCTAGCGGTATCTCTCGGTTGAGACATAATAGAACGAGGGCTAAGCGTAGTCGCGCTGAGCTAGCTGTACCCAAAGGTTTAGTGAAGCCCGGGCTTAAAATCGTACATTTCCATTAAGTTTTTTTGTTTAAACTTTCTGTAGGCTTATGAAAGCGCCGTTTTATTTGCCCCTATCCTTGGTTGGCTTAACCGTCGTTTTTCCCCTCTCCGCCGAGGCGCAAATTGTGCCGGATGGGAGTCTCGGCGCCGAAGGTTCGGTGGTGGTTCCGGCGGTTATTAAGGGACTGCCGAGCGACCAGTTGGAGGGCGGCGCTCTGCGGGGGAGTAATTTGTTTCATAGCTTTGGGGAGTTTAGCGTCCCGGATGGGCGCGGCGCCTATTTTGCCAATCCGGCGGGGGTGGCGAATATTTTTAGTCGGGTAACGGGGGGGAATATTTCCCAAATTTTCGGAACCTTGGGGGTGTTGGGAAACGCCAATCTCTATTTTTTGAATCCTAACGGTATTGTTTTTGGCCCTAACGCCCGGTTGGATCTGCGGGGGTCGTTTTTGGCGACAACGGCGGCTAGTTTTATTTTTGAGAATGGTTTTGAGTTCAGCGCCGCTAACCCGACGGCGCCGCCGTTGTTGACGGTGAATATTCCCATTGGTTTACGGTTTCGGGAGAATCCGGGGGATATTGTGGTGCGGACTGGGGGAGATAATACGGTAACTGAGGCGGGGGACGCGGGGGCGCTGACGGATTCGGCCCAGACTGCGGGTAGTCCTAGCTCCATTGCGGGGAGTTTGGATGATGTTAATGACGTGGATCTCTATCAGGTGACGGTGCCGGAGGGAGCCACGGTGACGCCGTCCACAGTGGGGGGAAGTAGTGTAGATACTCGCTTATTTTTGTTTGATCAGTCGGGGTTGGGACTAGTCGCTAATGATGATAGTCAGGAAACTTTTCAGTCGGCTTTACCGGAAATTACTCAGCCGGGAGTCTATTATCTAGGGATTTCGAGTTGGGAAAATTCAGCGTTAAGCGCCGAAGGGCCGATTTTTACGTTCTTTCCTGATGGATTTGGGACGGGGGCAAACGCGCCGTTGAGCGGTTGGGATAATGGCGGTCAAGATAGCGGTTCCTATACCATTTCCCTCGGTCTTCCCGTGGCGGGAACGGGAAATTTGGCGGTGCCTCCGGGTCAAACCTTGGCACTGGTTGGGGGTAATGTTCGTTTGGAGGGAGTCCGGATTTTGTCGCCGGGGAGCAATGTCTATATTGGCGGGGTGACCGGCGCCGGGGTGGTGTCTCTGGAGTCGGGATGGCGCCCGATTTTACCGGCGCTGTTGCCGAGGGCGGATATTGGTCTTTTTGACGCGGAGATTAATGTGCGGGCGAGGGACGGCGGCTCTATTCTTTTGGAGGGGGGCAATATTGATATTGTATCGACCACCGTGGAAGCGGGAATTGAGTCGGGGCAAGGCGCCAACGGCGCTCAGTCGGGGGACGTCCTTCTACTGGCGACAGAAAACCTGAGCCTCGATAACAGCTTGGTTGTCAATGATGTTAATGAGGGCGGTCTGGGTAATTCCGGCGCTGTCTGGCTAGAGGC
>JAYKIZ010000173.1:0-4191 GCA_035285965.1 Cyanobacteriota bacterium
CAGAATTCTCGGCGGTGAAAAAGAAAGTAACGAAAAAGCTCCATCAAGTGCTCGGTTCCGGGCGTCAGGTGCAACAGATGGCGGAAGGTTTATTATTGATGGCTAAGTTGGAATCAGGAAAAATGCGCTTAAACCTCAGCGAAACCGACCTGTGTCAACTCTGCCTAGAAAGTTTGCAAGGATTCCAGGAAATCGCCAAAGAAAATCGCCTTCATTTACAGCTGGACGCGCCGAAAACGCCCCAATATTTTCAGGTAGACGCGCCGATTCTGCGCCGGGTGATTGACAATTTACTCTCCAACGCCATTAAGTTTTCGGCGCCGGACGCCAAGGTGATCTTAAAACTAGAAACCCTGTCAGACTATCATTTTCGCGTCAGCGTCATTGACGAAGGTCTCGGCGTAAGACCGGAAGACCGGGTAAAAATCTTTGATAAATTTGAAGTCGGCGCTTTTAAAGCCCAAAAATCCCAAACCGGCTTGGGCTTAGCTTTCTGCAAACTGGCGGTGGAGGCCCACAATGGGAGCCTAGGCTTAACGGACAACCAACCCCAGGGAACGATATTTTGGCTAGAAATTTAGGGCATGGAACTCCCCCTTTCTAAGGCTACGGTGTACACACAAGTGGAGTCTGAGCTAGTTTCCATCCGAGGAAGATAGCCTCAAAGCGCCGCAGACCATCGAGATCTGTGTACACGGTAGCCCTCTTTGGAAGAGGGATTAGGGTGAGGGCTGAAGGTTAGATGCTTACAAATTGCAAAAGTTGAGATGCTTTCAGTTCCGAGGGGAGAAGACGCGGCGCTATAGTGGGGTCTTTCCCGTCTTCCCCGTCTATGGCCCTGAATGTTCTTAAGGTTTTCCTGAATCGCAAGATGTCGGCCCTGTTATTTTTGGGCTTCGCGTCGGGCTTGCCGCTCTTTCTCACCAGTCAGACGCTTCAGGCCTGGATGACCACGGAGGGGGTGGATCTGGGACAAATTGGTTTTATCAGTCTAGCGGCCCTGCCCTATAGCCTGAAATTTTTCTGGTCGCCCCTTTTAGACCGTTACCGGCCGCCCCTAGGGGATCGGCGCCGGGGGTGGTTGTTAATCACCCAACTGGGTTTAATCCTCGCCATTGGTCTGATGGGGACGCAAAATCCCCGACTGGGTTTACAGTTGCTGGCGGTTAACGCCGTGGCTATCGCCTTTTTGAGCGCCACCCAGGACATTGCCGCGGACGCCTACCGAACTGACATTCTAGAGGAGCCGGAAATGGGCGCCGGGGTGGCGGTTTTTGTCCTCGGCTACCGGGCCGCCCTAATAGTGACGGGGTCTTTGGCGCTGATTTTGGCGGACGTTCTTCCCTGGGGTCAGGTTTATGGATTAATGGCGCTGTTAATGGGTTTAGGATTACTAGCTACCTGGTGGGCGCCGGAACCCCCGGCCCCGGCTCAAATTCCGACCAGTCTTTGGCGGGCGGTGGTGGAACCCTTTCAGGATTTTTTCCGGCGGAAGGGCGTTCAGGGCGGCTTACTGATTCTCCTATTTATTGTCCTCTACAAATTGGGAGACGCCATCGCCAACAATATGTCCACCCCTTTTCTGCTCCAAATCGGCTTTAGTCAAACCGACGTCGGCGCGATTAAGGGGGGCATGGGACTGCTGGCCACCATTATTGGAACCTTGGCGGGGGGCGTTTTCCTCAACCGCTGGGGCATTAACCGCTCCCTCTGGATCTTCGGCGCCGTTCAGGCTTTGAGCAATCTCTCCTATGTGGCGCTGGCCAATGTCGGTCAAAATTACCCAGCCATGGTTCTGACCATTAATTTAGAGAACTTCTCCGCCGGTCTGGGCACTTCGGCCTTTTTGGCCTTTTTCATGAGTCTCTGTAATCGAGAATACTCCGCCACTCAATACGCCCTTCTCTCTAGCCTCTACGCCTTTAGCCAAAATATTGTCGTTTCCCCCGCGGGCGTCCTCGCTAAAAATACCGGCTGGCCCCTCTTCTTCATTCTCAGTTTCCTGGCCTCCCTCCCCGGCTTGGCGCTGTTGCCGATTTTCGCGCCTTGGAGTGAGCCTCTCCCTAGTCTGGGCCGCCCCGGCGCCGGTGATTTGGATGGGCCCTGAGTCGGCATTGGGGATAAAATAGAGCCTGATTTTTGACCTCCGTCCTATGACCTCCCCCCTTGCGACCGAACTCCAAACCCTGCAAAGCGCCGCCCAAGCCGCCATCTCCGCCGCGACGGATTTACCGGAGCTGGAGCGGTTGCGGGTTCATTATCTGGGTAAAAAAGGGGAACTCTCCCTGATCCTCAAGGGGATGGGCAAACTCAGCGCCGAAGAGCGCCCCCAAATCGGCGCCGTGGCCAACGAGGTGAAAGAAGCCCTCCAAAACCAGCTAGAAAGCCGCAAACAGGAACTCCAACAGGCGGAAATCGCCGCCCAATTAGCCGCGGAAACCCTCGACGTCACCATGCCGGGGGTCTCTCGTTCCCAGGGGCGCTCCCATCCCCTTACCCAGACCATTGATCGGGTGCTGGATATTTTCGTCGGTTTGGGCTACACCGTGGCCACCGGCCCCCAGGTGGAAACGGATTACTATAACTTCGAGGCGCTGAATATTCCCGCGGACCATCCGGCCCGGGATATGCAGGACACCTTCTTTCTGGCCGACGGACGCCTTCTGCGCACCCACACCTCGCCAGTACAAATTCGCTACATGGAAACCCATCAACCGCCCATCCGCATCGTGGCGCCGGGGCGGGTTTATCGTCGGGACACGGTGGACGCCACCCATTCGGCGGTCTTCCATCAGGTGGAACTGTTAGCGGTGGACCGGGGGTTAACGTTTACCGACCTGAAGGGGACGTTAGAGGAATTTGTGCGCCAAATGTTTGGGGAAAGTCTACCGGTGCGTTTCCGGGCCAGTTATTTTCCCTTTACGGAACCCTCGGCGGAGGTGGACGTCCAGTGGCGGGGGAAATGGTTGGAGGTGATGGGTTGCGGTATGGTCGATCCCAACGTGCTTCAGTCCGTGGGCTATGACCCGGAAATTTACGCGGGCTTCGCCGCCGGTTTTGGCGTGGAGCGTTTCGCTATGGTGCTCCATCAAATTGACGATATTCGGCGCCTTTACGCCAGCGACCTCCGCTTTTTGCGGCAATTTTAGATCCCAAGGGAAAAACGGGAAACGGAAGGGTGAAGTTAACGCTCAGAAAAATCTTAAAAATTCGTTATCAAGTCCTGGGCTAAGATGAAAACAATCGGGGATCGCCGATCTCCGAAGAATCCGACCTTGCCCTCCCGACCCTAAAATAGCAGTCTTCCTCTCTCTTTAAACAGACTTGAATCGGGGCGATTTTTGGGGGAAAGCGGCGCTCGGATGGAACCGATGCTATGACTTCTGATCCCGTTATCCCCCCAACGCCATGAACTCCGACCCCTATTCCCCGCCTCTGCCGGCGCCCTGCGTTATTGACCGGGGTCTCCTTGTCCAGAAGGAAGACATGAAACGCGTCCTCAATAGCCTGAGCCGGGTTCGTTATCGCTACACGTTAGAGGATTTGCACTACAGCGAGGGGGAAGGATGGATCTTAGCGGTGTTCGCGGATCCCGCTCAGGCGACCATCGTCGTCAATCAATCCCTTTACATTAACGTCCAGAGTTTTGATTACTTAAAGCTGACGCAAGTCGACCAGCAATCCGTCCTCACCCTTGTGCAAGATAGCCGTCAACTGGAGCTAACGCCCCTAGCGGCGCCGACTCCTTCCCCCACTCCCCCGCCCTTCGACGCCGCCGCCCTGGAAGCCGTTCTCACCCAAGTGCTCTCCGCCCATTGGGATGTACAATTAGACGACGATTTTTTCTAGTCTTTCGCGGACCTGAACCTAGGACTATGGCCAACGGCGACCTCAGCGACTTAAAACGAGAACTTGGGCAACTGGATCAGCGCCTGGGCAAAGCCCAGGACTATCTTTGACCCTCCCGCTCGCCTCGCCCAAATCCAAGACCTCGAACAAGTTTCCGCCCAGCCGGATTTTTGGGACCAGCCGGAGCAAGCGCAACAGACCCTCCAACGTCTGAGCGAACTCAAAGCGCCGTTGACCCAACTGGAAGGATGGCGCCAACAGTGGGAGGATGGTCAAGCCCTGTTGGAATTACTGGCGGAGGAAGAAGATCCGGCGCTCTGGCAAGAGGCCCAGACGATTATT
>JAYKIZ010000174.1:0-4946 GCA_035285965.1 Cyanobacteriota bacterium
AACGGTAGCGGCGAAAAGCGCCGCTACTTATTTTTTGGGGGGATAAATTCCGCCTTCACTGCCGGCAAGCTGACGGGTCGCTTTTTCGGGCCTCTCCTCCTAGTTTGGCGAATTAAGGGGCTTGACCATCACTAGCGCTTGGGATTGAAAGCCAAACTTTTGATAGAGCGCCAGCGCCGCTTGATTGTGAGGGAAAACCTGCAAACCCAGTTGGGGGTCGCCCCGGTCTTGAGCGATTTTTTGAGCTAAGGACAATAATTGGGAGCCTAAACCCCGGCGCCGGTACTCCGGCACAACGTAGAGCATAAAGACGTGGTAATAGCGCCGTCCGCTGAGTTGATCGACGGCGTTGCCCATCCAGAGACCCCCTAGGGGATTTTGCGTCGCGGTTCTGGAGGGTAAACTCTGACTCTCTAGCCACCAGAGGGGAGAGGAAGAGGAATAGTAACTCTCTACGGTCTCCCGCAGATGGCCCCAGGAGCGGCGCTGGGGAAAAAGCTCCTCATAGGTGGCTTGCAAAAACCGGAGTAGATGGGGTTTATCCCGATGGCTTCCCGGCGTTAGGCGGTATTCCCCGGCGCTCATTTAGGCGAAGAGGTCGAGGGGAAAGTAACCGTAGGCGCCGCTCAGGTTGTCGTCTTCCGATTGGACTGCGATTAAAACGCCCCGATAGGCGCCGTCGTAACTATCCAAATAGGCGCTTTGTTTTTGGGCGTTAACTTTCAGATAAACGGCGCCGTCCGGGGGAGCGAAGGCGGAAAAGTCTGGTTTAAAGGCGTAACCCAGCGCCGCTAAGTATTGGTTTAAGGCTGTCTCTCCCTGACGAAAATCTGAAGCGCAGACGCCTAAATTTTCCCCGTCGGATTCGCCGCAGAGCCAGAGAATCGCTTGCCGCAGTTCTTGTTTTTCCGCTTCGTCGGCGGGGGTCTTCGGCTCTAGGCAACTGTAGCTTTTCAGGAGGGTTAAGTAATCGGTCATGGGGTTAGGGATTAGGGACGGTTAATTTTTGCCCCAGGCGGGGTTCAGTCCCGGCCAGAAGCCTTTGGATATTGCTCCGGTGGCGGAAGATAACGTAAACGCCCGCCAGGGAGCTGAAGAGCAGGAAGGGTAAGGGGAGCGCTAATCCCCAGGCGACGCCGTTCACCGCTACGGCGCCGAGGATGGAACTAATGGAGACAATGCGGGTCAGGGCTAAACTCAGGAGAAAGGTTCCCAGGGCGCCGAGGGCGAGCCAGGGGTTCAGCACAAAAAGAACCCCTAAACTAGTCGCCACGGATTTGCCGCCGCTAAAGTTCAATAAAAAAGATTTGCTGTGGCCTAGGACGGCGCCAAGGGCGGTCGCGACCAGTAGCCAATTTTGCCAACTCGGGGGAATGGGGGCCAAGGGCCAGGTTTGAAACCAGAGGCGGACTAACGCCACCGCGGCCATGCCTTTGAGAACATCGATGGTTAACACCGCCAGCGCCGCTTTTTTACCCAGGGTGCGGAGAACGTTAGTTGCGCCAGTGGAGCCGGAGCCGACCTCGCGAATGTCGATACCCTGGAGCCAACGCCCGGCCCAGTAGCCCGTGGGAATGGAACCCAAGCCGTAGGCGAGCAGAACCAGTAAGGCGCTCAATGCAAAAGCGATGCCCATAACCCCCCGTCGGCGCTAGGAAAAAGGAAACTTTGATGGAATCATAATAGCGAAGGATGGCCTACAGGCTGACACCCTTTCCCCAACTGGATCCCTATGACCGCCACCGCTCCCCTGCGCCTGCTAATTAGTAACGATGACGGTGTCTTTGCCCAGGGGGTCAGAACCCTCGCCAACACCCTAGCCCAAGCGGGCCATAACGTCACCGTGGTCTGCCCCGACCGGGAGCGCTCCGCCACGGGCCACGGCTTAACCCTCCACCAACCCATCCGAGCCGGTCAAGTGGAGGGGGTTTTTGACCCCGCCATCGTCGCCTGGTCCTGCTCCGGCACCCCCGCGGACTGCGTTAAATTCGCCCTCCATTCCCTCCTGCCCCAGTACCCCGATTTTGTCCTCTCCGGCATTAACCACGGCGCTAATCTAGGAACTGACATTTTGTATTCCGGCACCGTTTCCGCGGCCATGGAAGGACTAATTGAGGGGATTCCCAGTATCGCCCTCAGTTTGACCAGTTTCAGCGCCACGGATTTCCAACCGGCGGCCAATTTCGCCGTTACCCTGCTCAACTATCTGCGGCGCTCGCCTCTGCCGGAGGCGACTTTACTCAACGTCAATATTCCGCCCTTGTCCCAAGGAGACATCGCCGGGGTGTGTCTGACCCGCCAAGGATTGCGGCGCTATGTGGAAAATTTTGAAGAGCGTTTCGATCCTCGAGGCAAACGTTATTACTGGTTGGCGGGGGAGTTGGTGCAGGAAATCGACCAACCGGATCACCTCCATTTACCCCCGGACTGTCCTACGGATGTGCAAGCCAACAAAGAAGGCTATATCACCCTCACCCCCCTCCAGTACAATCTGACAGATGTGCGAGCCTTTCGCCATTTTGCCCAGGCTCAGGACTTCCCCCCGGCGCTGGGACAGAACGCCGGGCGGGGGGCGTGAATATGGTATGGTGAGAACTCAAAGTTTAGTGTTTCTTTATGTCTTCCTATCTTTACAGCCCCGAAAACGAGCCGGATGAAGCGGATAGCGTCACTCTTCAGGACGAAGACGGTAGAACGCTAGACTGCTACATTGAAAACGCCATCGATCTGGACGATGAAAGTTATCTATTACTGATGCCGGTGGACGTGCCGGTGGTGGTCATTGCCTGGGACGAAGAAGAGGAAGAGGAAGAAGACGCCGAGGCGATTTTATTGGAAGACGATCAGGAGCTTGAACTCATATTCGCCGACGCCAAAGCGGTTTTAGCGGAGTTGGATCTAACGCTAAAATATACGGCCTATACCCTGACGGTAAGCGGCGAACTGCCCCCCATCGAAGACGATGATATTTTGACCCTAGAATTAGACGAAGGGGAGGAGGATTTAGAGCCGGAGGAATTGCAATTTTTAGCCAGCTTTTATCACGAAGAGCAACGTTATTCCATCTACACGCCCCTAGCGCCGTTGTTGTTTCTGGCTAAGGTCAACGCCAAGGGCAAGGTGGAACTGGTGCCGCCGGAGGACGAGCAAATGCAACAGATTTTAGAAGAATTGCTCTTTGAAGAAGCGGAATAAATGAGCGTCCGCCCCCGCAAGCGTTTTGGGCAACATTGGCTTCAATGTCCCCTGGCTTTGTCCCAGATTCTCGACGCCGGGGAGATTAGACCGGAGGATAAGATTCTGGAAATCGGCCCTGGTCTAGGCGTTTTAACCCAAGAATTGATTCCTCGGGCTGGAAGCGTAGTCGCGGTGGAATTAGACCGAGATTTATGTCAAAAATTACAGCGGCGCTTTGGGGAACGGGATAATTTTCTGCTTTTGGAGGGGGATTTTTTAAGCCTAGATTTAGAGCGCCGTTTAAACCCAAATCCTCAGTTTTGGCCCCTCAATAAAGTCGCGGCCAATATTCCCTATAACATCACCGCGCCGATTTTAGAAAAACTCCTCGGAACCATCGCCCAACCCCGAACCCCGCCCTTTGAGCGCATTGTTTTACTCATTCAGAAAGAAGTGGCGGAGCGCCTCGTGGCCCAACCCCGAACCAAGGCCTACGGCGCTCTCTCCGTGCGGATTCAGTATCTCGCCCATTGCCAGTGGATTGCGGACGTGCCCCGGAGCGCCTTTAAACCGGCGCCGAAGGTGGATTCCGCCATTGTCTGTTTGCAACCCCGACCGGCGCGGTCGATCAACGCCCAACGCCTAGGGGAGTTAGTCCAGTTAGGCTTCGCCCAGCGCCGCAAGATGCTCCGCAATAATCTTAAAGAGGTCTGTCCCCCCGACAAGTTAGGGGAAATTCTCGCCCAAAACCAACTTCCCCCCACCGCTAGGGCGGAGGATCTTTCCCTGGATCAGTGGCTCGACCTCTGCCGGAAACTGAGTTAAGAAGATGCGCCGATTTCTACAAGCGTTTGGAGCGCCTGGAAGAGCGCCGGGGGAGTCAATATAGCGCCGTCTCCCCAAGACCTAAATTAAAATTAGGGAGGAACGGCGCCGGGTTTTGCCCCCCGTCCAACCCAGATAGTTTTACCGCTATGCCAGTTCTAAAGTTTTTATAGCCGACATTCCACAGGTTGGCAGGGAATTAAAAATGTGCAGATAGTCTAAGCTAGGGGCTCTCCGGGAATGAGACGGGTAGTTGGGGAGCCAATTGGCCAGAACCCTTGCTGGATAAGCTTTTCTGCGTTACCGTCCAAGTCGGAATTGTATAATAAGCTACAGTTTCTCGCCCGATCCCCAGAGAGCCAGTTTTCAGCTTTTTAAGCTTAGAACCACACTCTTTTCGGATTTTATTTAGCTCTTCGTTCAAAATTTTCATCACATGAAATCGATCGTAAACGATGCGAGCATTAGGAAACATTGTTTGAATAACTTTACGACTCGTTTTTTTAACCCTCAGCCTTGACTCCAAGATTCCTCGGACTTGATCTGGCGTATTGATTTAAATCTAGGCGATTAGTTTTCATTGGCTTTGACTCTTTTTAAACAAGCTCTGAGAGTTTGACGTTTGCGTCCATGTCCGAATCTAATAACCACCTAGGCCCTAAAAGCGGTCTTGGACATTTTCTCGGTAGGCTAGGCGCTCCGCAGAGCCACGATGGGGTCTAATCCGGCGGCCCGTTGGGCGGGGACGACGCCGAAAAATAAACCAATGCTCCCGGAGATGACAACAGACAAAACAATAGCGCCGGGAGAAATGACGGCGGGCAGGGGAGACAGAGCGCCGACGACGAGGACGACGCTCACCCCGAGGGCAATACCGGCGGCGCCGCCTAGGGCGGAGACGATCACCGCTTCGATCAAAAATTGCCCCAAAATATCGGTTTTAT
>JAYKIZ010000175.1:0-9292 GCA_035285965.1 Cyanobacteriota bacterium
GAGTCCCACTGTAACTCTTTAGCGGCGCTAACAGGATATAATCGCCTTCCTTGATGGGAAAAGCAGGAGGGGTAGTAGAGCCAATCACATCAGCCAAACGATGTAAAATCACAACTAAGTCAGGGCCGGAAGTGGAAGTAGCAAAAGTTTGATCCAGTTCTAAAAACCTTTTGTCACCCTTAGTTACAATCCGAACGGTTCCCTGGGTGGGATGCTCCCCATCAACAAATTCGCCGGAACGCAACTCGGATAATTGAGAAGTTTGGGGAGAGGGCGAAATAGCGACTGAATCAGTGGACTTAGGACTTTGGCTTACAGGGTTGAATGCTGATTGTTGAGTCACTGTATTTTGGGTACAGCCCAAGATGCTAACGGTAAAACTCAAACCAGTAACCAGTATCAAACAGCGGAATTTCCTCATAAATCTCCTGATGTCAATGGTCTTTGAGATAAAGCATAAAGCGGGACGGTCAATCCAGCTCCGCCTCTACTCCTCTCTGAGTTGCCGGTAAAAACGACGGTCGCCGTTGCGCCCAATACCCAGAATAGACTGCCCCTGACCCTGAACATCGTCGGTTTCGATGTCCGCCTCCCTCAATTTGGGTCATGTCTCCCCGGCGCTGGATTCGTTGAAAAGCGTTTAGCCGAGAAAGTTATAGCAGGCCTAAATGGGTGGTGAACGCAATCAAACGGTTATCCCCCCCAACCCTTACTTCGACAGGCTCAGTACCTCGCCTTGGAAAGGGGGGAGCGAATCGGAGCCTGTTCATGATTTATCTGGTCTTGATATACTTATTTAATTGTTACTCATTAAGTAAATCGCTAGGCTGGCCATGATAGGTCACAAAAATTCCTTTTTTAGCGCGAGTGGCAGAAACATGGAGCAAACAGCGTTCCGCTTTCAAGATGGCGTTTCGGGCCGCCTTGTCCGCCGCCGCCGCCATAGCGTTCTGGGGCGGCACCGCATCTTGGGTAAGCCCGGCGAGGAAGACATACTCAAACTGGAGACCTTTAACCCGATGCATCGTAGCGACGCGGGCCCCGGGTAAAGCGGGATTATCGGCTTGGGTCAGGCTGATATTGCGGGTTTCAATTCCTAGGCTATTAAGCTGGGAAGCGTAGCTTTTCACTAAAGCGTTATTTCTGACGACAATACAGATAGAAGACAAAGAAACCCCGGCCTGCTCCAGTTGCCGAAGTTGACGATGGATGAACTCCGCTTCCGCCTGGAAAGAATTGAAACCCTGAATCCAAGGTTCATTCCCATGCATTAGGGAACGATAATCGGTTAAGTTATCGCTACCGCCGTCTAGATCGTCCATCTTCAGACCGCTGAGGAGAGACGCGGCCCATTTCCGGGTTTCTTCGGTGGTGCGGTAGTTGATGCGGAGCTTGCGGGAGCGACCTCGCACTTCGATACCGCAGTGGCTAAGAGTCACTTGGCGCCCATAAATACGCTGATGGGGGTCGCCGACAATAAAGAGGTTGTTACCCCGGTCTGAGTCCGGCGCCAAAGCCCGAATCAAGGCAAAATCGGCGGGGCCCAGGTCCTGAGCTTCGTCCACAATAATGGAACAATAGGGGCGTTCGGCTTCCCCTCTATTTTTCAATAAGCTACAAACATCGTACATGGCGTCTTCGCGGTCTTTGAGTCCCTTTTGCCGCATGAGGGCGCGAAATTCCTCAAACACGGGCCAAACAGCATCCCTCTGCATACGGTTCAGACGAGTGCCGCGACCGACGCGAGAAGCCTTGAAATAGTCCTGAAGACTCTGAATGTTCTGGGGTTGAATGACCTGTTTCCATTCGTCTTTATAGAAAGTTTCGGGGTATTCAAGGCCGACGGTAAAGGCTTGTTGCCAAAGTTCGTCCAGTTCCTCGTCGTAAACCATCCGAATCGGCGCTCCCTCCGCCCTGAGAAACGAAGCCACCCAGCTATCTAAATTTTCCACCTTAATGCGGCGCATGGTTTCTGGAGAACAGATTTTGCGGAGGTTAGCTTCAATATCGACAGCGAGATTGCGAGTAAAGGTTGTGAAAAAAATACGGTCATTGACGCCGGTGAAGCGCTTTTCGGCTAACCACTTGGCTCGGTGCATCGCCACCACAGTTTTGCCGGTGCCGGCGCCCCCCAGCACCCGCGCGGGGCCGTTCCAGTCGCGATGGACGAGACGTTTCTGACTCGGATGGAGAAAGACCCGCCACTTCTCCAAGGGCGCCGCCAGCATTTCCAGTAGTTCGTCATCGTCGGTGACCACATGAAAACGGCGCTGGCTATCCGCGGTCTCCAGGGCCCGGTCAATATCCGTCGGATCTATCGTCCGTTTTTCCCGCTGGTCTTGGAGATTGAGAATATCCTCCACAGAGTAGCCAGAGGCTAGCATCAGTAGAGAGTCCGCCGCCTCTTCCGGGAGACCGGGCAAGAGTTTATCCACATCCTCGTCGGTGACGACGGCTCTGACAGCGCCGAACATTTCCTCGGGAACCCCCAAACGGGCCAAATGGCGGTCGCGAATATGGTCGAAACGTCCCTTGACCTGAACGCTTTTATGGGCGCCTAGCTCAGTGGCTAAAGCGGAAGCCGCTTCCAAATCGACGATCTGAAGAGCGCCGGATTCTGGGTTGACTTTACAAATCCGGCGCTGGGCCCAGGCGTAGGCTTCGTCGTGCTTATCGACCCACAGCAAGAGATAGGCGTCCCCGGAATCGGGCTTACGGACAATGGCCCGATAATTTTGATCCACTCGCAGAGATCGAAAGTTGGGATCGGCGGCGTTCTGAATCGATTCATAATTCAGCCCGGAACGAGCGGGAGTCTGTTTAAATTTTTGAATAAAAGCGGAGGTCTTGCTCTGGATGTGCTTCGGCAGTTGGCTAAAGGCGTCCAGAAAGTCGACGGACATGACAAGACGAAAGGCGTGGTCTAACACGGGGTAGCCTCCCTAGGAATTGGCAACTGCTGGAAAAAACTTTCAGGGTCGGCTTGAACCGTTGTCAGGGTATAGGCGCTCCAACCCTGGTCGGTGAAGCCGCTCCAGTCCGTCTCTTGCAGAAACAGAGCGATTTGCGACTCGGGCCAGGCTAATTCCGCCGGGACGGTGAGAGCGCCGCCGTCCTCGTCCTCCAGCTCATACCCCACTTCGGGTAGAGGCAAATCCCGCTGAGCCATTTGTTCTAGCAAAGAATAAACGGTTTTGTCCGCTAACCGGAAAATCGAGCGCCAGTCTTCCCGCATTTCTGACTGGGGCTGGAGCGCCGGTCGGGAAAGAGAATCCGTCAGCAGAGTTTCTAGCTCGGGAAGCGACTGAGCGGCGCTCCGTTCCGTCAAGACCCAAGCCCGGGGCAAAAATTGGCAGAGATTAAACAGTCGCGCCGCGCCCTGCCAAGCCTGTAGAAGCGCCGGCTCCTCGGAAGGGCTGTCTCGGTCGTCCAGCCAAAGGAGATAAAAGACAGAGTCGGGATCTTTTTGACGATGACGGGTCAGATCGACGGAGAGATAGCCCTTGATCAAAGGAACCCCGTCCTTAGCGGGCCACTCAAATCGCCCCCAGCGGCGCTCGGGGTCGTCCGCCTGGGCGAGGGCCATCAGAGTATCCCCGAGGAGCGCCCGCGCCTCGTCCCCCCAACCTTGTCCAGGCTTGAGGGCGGGATCGAGGCCAGCGCCGGTTCTGACTAGGGCAAAGCCGAGCCACTGAGCGTCGTCGGGATTGGCCAGATAGTGGGTTAGCCAAACAAAGCTAGACTCTGAGGCAAGCGGGTGAAGACTTGCGCAACCGTATTGTTCAGAGAATTTTAGACCATTGCGCCGGAAGGCCTCGTTGACGTTGAGTTCCAAGAGATTGACGCCGTTTTGCTCTTGAGGATTAAACTGAGAGTCCACATCAACCCAGGTCAAAGACCAGACCCGGAATCGACCGCTCTGGGAAATGGCCAAACGCTGGAGGAAATCCAGACCCAGGCGCTCCCGGTGGTATTCCCAGCCATCCGTAAAGACGACGACGGGCTTGAGTTGGCCGGCGTTGGTGGCGGGCCAGAAGACAAAGTCGGCGCGACTGGGAACCGCCACGCCCTGAGGGGGCCCCAATTCCGCTTGGGGTTCGACGTTCCAAGCCTGTTCGCCAATTTTGACAAAATAACCCGCTTTACCCCGAATAATTTCCTGGCGGACAATAGTCGGCTCTTCTCGGTAGCGATAGCGCCGTAGGGCTTCGATGAAACGTTGCTCCAGGACGCTGTCAAAAAGGGCGTTGAGCTTAACGCCGGAGAGGCTAGTCTCAGAGCGTTTCAGGGTATGTTTGCGACTGAGAATCGCTTTGAGGAGAGAAACCGCGACCGTTCGACGGGTTCTGTCTCGGTCGGCGCTATTGCGATAGGCGAATAGGCACTGGTAGCAGCCATCCTCGCACTGGCAATGTTCAACGACAGCCAAGGCTTTTTCCAGCGCCGCCATCAAATCCTCCGGGTTGCGGACGAGTTGTTTGAGGTAGCCGGTGCCGCCGGGAACCGTGTCGTAGAGGAAGAGATAGGGGCGCCGAAGGGAGCGGTTGGGTTGGGGTTCCTCGCTGATCAGGACGCTCAAATGATCGACATTGCCCCGAAAGTGAAGCTTGAGACCTAGTTGCAGGGCCGCGATTAAGGAGTGCAATTTCTCTGGGAAATTGAGCAGATCCACCGGCGCCAGGATGCGGATAGCCTCCGACTCAAACTGTCGAAATAAATAAAGAATATCTACATATTGACTTTCGTCGTCTTTGTTCTTAGCGCCGCAGGATAAGGCGTGTTTAAATTTATTTTTATTTTTTGAGGTTTGCACCTTGCCGCAGTGACGGCAGACCTTAAAACCGTGGCGGGGTCGATTTTCTCCGGCGATTTCCACCTTTTCCCCCTGGGCAGAGGCTTCGCCAAAGTTCACTTCTCGAAAAGCGGCGGTTTTAATGAACTCAAACCCAAAGGGAAATTCCTCGTCGGCAAAGACGTAGGTTTCTTCCCGAGCGGAGGGTTCAAAGTCGGCCAGCAAAGATTTTGTAAAGAAAGACGGCGTCCTTTCGTCCCGATCGTCGCCAATACGGCTCCCCCGGTCGGCGCTGGCGGCCATGACCTGACGAAGACGAACCATCCTGCGTTTACGACCCTCGTCGGCCCACATGGCGTCGCCGCAACGGGGGCAGGTTTTCTGCCGGGCCGCCTCCTCTAGGGTTGAAACCGCGTAGGCGCAGTCGCGGCAGAAGCGCCATTCTTCGATCCGAGACAGGTTGAGGTCAATCTGGTCAATATTCACCCGGCGCCCTTCGGCGTAAAAGGTTCCCGAAGGCACTAATTCGCTAATGGCAATCCGACTCGGACGTTCATACTCAAAAGTAAAAGTTTCATACTTCCCTTGGTCGGCGTCGCCCTTGACCCGGCGCTCGCGCCAGATGATGGATTTCAGGGTCACGCCCGCTTCTGGAAAGGCGTAGTTGGGCAATAGCCCCTCGTCCGTGAAAAAGTTGAGGGTGTTTTTGTTGTTGAGTTTCTTGACCAAATCCATAAAAGCGGCCCGTTCGCGCCTTAGCTCCTCCAATTCCTCCTCGTGGTTCTGGCTCTTAGGGCCGCTCTCCTTTTCTTTGAGGCGACGGCGCAGAAGTTCGATTTGGCTTTGCAGTCGGCTCCGTTCCTCCACCACTTCCCTCAGTCGATTGAGGATGCGCCAGCGCAGTCCGCCCGCCTCAAAATCGCCTTTTTCCATAAAGCGAGTCAACTGCTGTTGGGTCTCTGCGGCGATTCGATCGGCGAAAAGGCGGATAAAACCGGCTAACAGTTCACTCTGGCGGGTTTCGATATAGCTCAGCCAGTTGTAGGGGAAACGAGCGGTATCTCCGGCCTTGACGGCCTCCAGCGCCTGGGAAAAACGCTCCGGCAAGTCCTGGGGCCGGGCGCCCTGGGCGACCCAGCAATCCAGACAATAGGCGGTGAGTTGTCGTTGCAGAATAGCGGAGGCGTCTAGGTAAAAGCCGGGCGTCTCCACCCCGCCGGCGATCATCTTTAAGGGATCGGCCCAGAAGTAGAGGTCGTGAGGGCGCCCGTTAGCGATGGCGCCAATAAAGGCGTTGCCGTCCCGGCGCCCGGCCCGGCCGATCCGTTGTTGATAATTCGCTTGAGTCGGCGGCGCCGAACAGAGTAAAGCGGAGGAAAGATCGCCAATATTAATCCCCATCTCTAGGGTGGAGGTGGCGGAGAGGAGGTTCGGATCGCTCCGACGAGCGCCGTTGATAAAGCGGTCTTCCAACTGTTCCCGAGCGTCTCGCGGCAACAGCCCGGTGTGTTCCCGAGCAAAGACGCGCCAGACCTCGCCGCGGGTGTAGAGGTTTTTGTAAAACTTGAGACGGTCGCCGGCGGAGCGCCGATAGCTCCCGGCGCAATGGGGCTTGAGGCAGGGGGAGTCAATCCAGAGGGGCGCTTCCTCTCGGGGGGCGAGGTGGGGATCGCCGCAGGTATCGCACTCTAGGGGGGTATTGGCGGTCTGAAAATGGAGCGCCGAGGGCGGCAGTCCCCAGACCCGATGATGGTTGCCGGTATGGCGAAGCTCTAGGAGCTGTTGGTTCACCAGCGCCGTTAGGGTGAGGTCGTAAATCAGGTCAAACTGCTCGCCAATCAAACTCAGTTCCGACCAGTCGAAAAGACTTTTAAAGGCCCAGCGATAACACCAGGTGCGGCGCCCTTGCCGCAAAACCCGCTCAAAGGCGTTGGCTTTATCGGTCAGATAAATGGGCGCCCGGGCGCCGAAACCGGGCATGAAGAGGGGCTGTTGCAACACATAGGTTTTGCCGTTGTTCTGGATATAGCGGAGGGCCTCTGGATGGAGGACGCCGCCCTGTTGTCGCAGATGGCGCAGAAGCCCCAACAGAAAGCGGGTCAGGGTCTCCGGCGCCAGCGCCGAAAGGGCGCCAACTTCGTTCTGGAGTTGGGGGAGCAGGGTCTCGACAGCGGCCTGAAGACGGGAAGGACTGAGGGCGAAGGCGCAGACCCCAGCCCGCTCTAGGGAGCGCCCGACGGTGGCGATCAGCCCCGCCTCGGCGGTGATTTCCCAGCTCAGCCGCTGGTCGATCCAGTCCGACAGGTTCGGCGCCGCTTTGCCGGTATTAAGGAGCGCCTCCCATTCCCCCAACCACTGCATATCCGTGGGCATAAAGGTGGCGATATAGTCCGCCTCGGAGCCGAGCTGCGTCCGCCAATACTCCTGAAAGCCGGGAATGATTTGTTCGAGGGACAACCCGTCGCCTTGGCGCTCTAGGTATTGAGCCAGCGCCGCCCGTAGGGTGTTGCGGAAAGTTCGGGCGCTAAAGAAACCGGCGCGGTGGGCGGCGTCTTGAACGGAGTCGGAGAAGGCGATCAGTTTGCGATGGTCGTTGTAGGGGGAGCCAAAGAGGGAGCCAATGACGACGCTGGAGAGGCTGGCCGCCCTCGACCCCAAAATGGATAGCCCCTCTGAAGCGCCGCAAACGGGACAATCGCGGCCGCTGACGAGGCGGGCCTCTCCCTGGGGCGTTTCTTCTTCCCGGATCAAGTTTGGCTCTACCACCGCCAGTAAGTCTTCGCCGCCGCAGGCGCGGCAGGTCTTGTCCCCTCTCCGGTTGAGGGAGAGACATTGGGGACAAAAATTCCAGGGTTTCCAACCCGGCTCCCATTTCGGCTCGGTCGAGTCTTCTTGGGGAAAGAGAAAGGTGATCCGGGGGTCTTCGCCAAAGTAGGCGATGTAGAAATCTTTGAGGTCGCCCCGGATTTGATCGGCGCCGGCGAGGGGTCGCAATCCGCCCCAGGCGGTGGCGCCGCAGTCTCGACAGTTCAAAACGGGGAGAATTTTGGGGGTATGGTCGGCGCCGCGATCGTCGGCAAAGACCAGTCGGGGTTCCGCCTCTACGGTAGCCGCCATACGGCGCAGTTCCCGGATCCAGAACTGCACCCGTAGATTAACCCAGGGTAACATCGGCGCCGACCCCCCCGGCTCGGCAGAGGCAGGAAGCCGCCGGGCGGACGCCATCAGCGCCAACAGGCTATCTAAAAAGGCGGTTCTAAAGGCTGGCGGGGCGTTCTCCGGCAGGGGAAATTTACGCCCCAATTTTTCCCAAAGCGCCGCTAGGGTCAGGGGCCCCGAGGCCAGGAGGGGCAGGAGGATCATCGCGATTCGTAGAGAAATTAAGCCCTGCCGTTGACCGAGGGCCAGGCGCCAGGCGGGACTCTCCGGGGGCCCGGGAATGGGTTCCCCAAACCAGAGCCGATGTTGCGCGTCGAGATAGGCCCCTCGGCTTTCGTAGTTGGCGGGGTCAAGGGTCGCCAGATCCGCTAGGGTCGGCAGAGGACGAGACTGGCTCCCGATTTCCAAGAAGAAGTCAATCAGGTCGGTCTGGCTGAGGGTCTGTCCAGCGCCGCTCTCGCGGATAATCTCTTGCAGAAATTCGTCGGGGGTGAGGCGGTCTTCTTCGACGATGGCTTCGGCGCCGAAGGGTTCTTGGAAAACGCCGGCGGCGTAGTCGAGCAAATCCGCTTTACCGGCGTCGCCGCCGAGGGTGGCGGAGGTGCCCACACAGGCTAGGTGACCCTCGGGGGTTTGTAGTCGAGCCTTGAGACGGCGGATCAGGCAGGCGAGATCGGTTCCCTGGGCGCCGTCAAAGGTATGGATTTCGTCCACGACGAGGTAACGCAGGGTTTCGGGGCCGTTGCCGGCCCAGAGGGGTTGGTCGCCGGGGCGGATCAGCAGGTAGTCCAACATTTTGTAGTTGGTCAACAAAATATCGGGGGGATGATGACGCAGGATGCCTTTATCCGTAATGACTCCGTCTTCGGTCATAACGGCCCGGGGGTCTCGCTCCGACTCCCCCACGAACAGCCCAGCGGTGACGCGCCCTTTCAGTTTGGGATTTTGGTGGATGGCTTGGGCGACGCGCTTGGCCTGATCGGTGGCGAGGGCGTTCATGGGATAGATCAGCAGGGCTTTGATGCCGGGTTCCGCCCAATGTTGGGCGCAGTGAGCCAGGATGGGCCAGAGGAAACACTCGGTTTTGCCGGAGCCGGTGCCGGTGGCGATGAGGGTGGAGCGGTAGTAGGGTTTTTTCAGGCGCTCGAAGGCTAGCTCTTGGTGGCGATGGGGCGGGAAGGCTAGGGGGACGTCGGGAAAATAGTCGGCGCCGGCGCCGCCTCTACGGAAGGGCAGGGCGATGGAGAGGTAGGGCCCTTTGAAGCAGTTGTCGGCGTCCGCTAGGAATCGCTCCGTGAGTCCCTGGAAGCGGTGGGTGGAATGACGGAAGGTGGTCTGGAG
>JAYKIZ010000176.1:0-3556 GCA_035285965.1 Cyanobacteriota bacterium
TCCGTCCCGCCAATGGCGCCGGTCTGCTGAAGTTAGCGGGAATTGTCCGAAACGCCGCGGCGGACGCTTCGGTTAATCCTTCCAGTCGAGTATGAAGCGACTCGTATTGGACGCTGGCCCATTAATCTCGTTAGTTTCTCGACAGGATCACTACCATGAGGCGGCCAAGTTAGGGTTTAGCCGCTTGCCTCAGGAATTTGGAGAAGTCATTACGCCATTGCCCATTGTGTTTGAGGTTTATAAGTTTGTGTCCCGCCGAGAATCGAACCAAATAGCCCAATATCTGTTAGAGATTCTCCAGCAGGAAACCATTATTTCTATAGTTGATCAGGAACTTTTTTTGACTATCTTGGATTTAGTTCATCGTTCGCCGGAGTGGTCAGGCACGTTGCAAGACGCCTCTGTCTTAGCGATTGCTCATCGCTTTAAAAGTCTAGTTTGGACTATTGACTACAAAGACTTAGGCTTCTTCAAAAACATCAGTTTTTGGACTCCCTAATCTCCTTTTTGCTTAAGTCTGTGAGCAGGTCGCCGGCGCCGGAAAGACACTAGGTTACAGGAGGAAAGATGACCATTGACATCGAAGTGGCGAAAAGGTTCGGCGCTCTGGACCTCTTTCATCGGCGCCGGGAACTGTGAGGCGGTGACCGTCGTTTTGACCTGGGAGGACGGCGCTGTGCGGATTCGTTCTCTAGAATGGGGCAGACCTTAAGGCGTTACTAGGGGATAGGTCGGCGTCCTGTTAAATAAATTTATGACTTGCCGCAACAAGCTCATCGAAGTCGCCCTATCCCCAGAGGCTACTAATCTACTAATATAGAGTCGGCGCGGGAGAGGTCGATTCGGCATCAGTTTACAGGCTTCGGCGCCGAGGCGGGACGATGACTAAAATTCTCCTGATTACCGTGGGCGGCTCTCATCAGCCCATTGTCACCTCCATTCAATCCCTCAAACCAGACCGCTCCATTTTTATTTGCTCCGCTGGCAAAAGGGGCAGTCTTTCCCAGGTGACCGGGGACGGTAAACCCTGCGAGGTGAGACAGGGCGGCGAGGTGATTGAGCGATTGCCCAACATCCCCGCCCAACTCAATCTGGGCGACCGCTTTAATGCCGAAACGGACGTGATCGAGGTGGAAAATCCCGATGACGTATCGAGCATTTACATCAAAATTAGCGACGTTATCCAAGATCTCAGACAGTCCCAACCCGGCGCTCTGCTTCTGGCCGACTATACCGGCGGCACTAAAAGTATGTCCGTCGCTCTTGCCCTAGCGGCCCTAGACGAGGATTGCGAGTTGCATCTGACCACCGCTTCCCGCTCCGATCTGATCCGGGTCACCCGCGGCGAAACGGTGCGGCGAACCGCAACTACCGCCCTCACGGTGCGTCGGCTTCTGGCCCAGGAAATTCCCACTCTCCTCGCCCAATACAACTATCCGGCGGCCATTGCGGAATTAGAGGCCTGTTTGCGGGATCTGCCCCTCAGCCAACCCCAACCCGTGGAGGACTATTTGCGGTTGTGCAAGGGCTTAAACCATTGGGACTGCTTCGACCATCAAGAGGCTTGGTACGATTTGGAACCTTTTCTTGGTCAGGCGTCTTTGCGACCGTTGCTTCTCTATTTGAAGCGGGTGATGGGCAGTCGTCAGGGGTTGGCCGCAGCCATGAATACGACGTTCAACGCGCCGGCTCAGATTCAGGGTCATGGTTACGAGCTGGTGGAGGATCTCCTTTTCAACGCGGAACGGCGGGCGGCGCTGGCCCGCTATGACGACGCCGTCGGGCGTTTGTATCGGGCGCTAGAACTCTTGTCGCAAACCCATTTATGGTTGCGGTATGGGGTTAAAACCGGCGACGTCGATCTGGAACGATTGCCCGAAAGTTTACGGGATCAGTTTGGTAAGTTTAAGAACGCCGAGGGTAAAATTCAACTAGCGCTTCGTCATAGTTACGAGTTGCTCCGGCTCTGGGGCGACGATCCCTTGGGGGCGCTTTATCAACCCGCCGCCGAGCGCCTATTTGACCAGTTACAGGTGCGGAATTATTCTATCTTGGCCCACGGTTTGCGTCCCGTCACCGCGGCGGATTACGAGCGCCGGTTTCAAGGGGTGATTGTTCCTTTTATTCAGAGGGGGCTGGAGGCGGTGATTGGCGATGGCGCTCGTTGGGAGCCGGTTCAATTTCCGGCCCAGATTACCCTGATTTAAATGGCGACTCCCGTCCTTTCCCCGGCGCTGTTGAAGGCGATGGCCCAGAGCGAACTGGCTGGGCTGGCTTTTGAGCTGAGGTCTCCCCGACCGGTCGCGCTCTCGCCCAGTTACGCCAAGGGTCTCCACGCTTGGTTTTTGCATCAAATCCAGGACTACGACCCGGCTCTTTCCCGCGACCTTCACGATAGCCAGACGGAAAAGTCCTTTACGCTCTCCCGTCTGGACGGCCCCCTGGGGGGAGACGAACAGAGCCTACATCTCTTACCCGATACGCCCTATTACTGGCGCCTCACGCTTCTTACCCGTCAGACCGTTCAAGGCTGTTTGCCCTGGTTGCGTCGATTACCGGCAACCCTAACCCTTGCGGGTCATTCGTTCTCGATTGAGGGGGTAGAACCTTTTTTGCCGCCCGCCACTTATCGACAACTCTACGAGCGCCCCGGCGCCGGCTCCGTTGATTTGAGTTTTCTGAGTCCCACCAGTTTTCGACGCCGGGGGCATCATTTTCCTTTGCCGGTTCCGTTTAATCTCTTCCACAGTTATCTGCGGCGCTGGAACGCGTTTGCGGGGGAGGCGGTGGCGGAAGCGCCGTTTCTGGATTGGGTGGAAAGTTCGGCGCGGATTGACCGCCATTGGTTGGAAAGCGCGGTGGTTCCAGGGGGGAAGCGGGGCAATGTGACGGGTTTTGTGGGGTCGATTACTTTGTCTCTCAGTCCCGAGGGCAGTCAACATTCGGACTTTCGGCGCCTGTTCTACGCGCTAACCCGATTAGCGCCCTACTGCGGCACGGGCCATAAGACGCCTTTTGGGTTGGGGCAGACCTGTCTCGGTTGGCGGGAACCGGCCCACAGTTGTTTCGCGTCGGCTCAATCGGCGCTGTTGGAACAAACCCTCGCCCAGCGAATTGAGGTTTTAACGCGTCAGCTTTTGGCTGGGAAAAAACGAACCGGCGGCGCTCGGGCTTTAAAGATTTGTCGAACCCAGGCGGTGATTTTAGCGAGACGGGAACGGGGGGAGTCGCTTCAGGCGATTGCTGAGGATTTGGAGATGGGTTATGAGACGGTTAAGACTTATCTGAAGCGGGCTAGAAAAAATTTACCACCTCATAATGAACTCTAAGTCTAAAGTAAAATCTGGTAAGGTCTCTTCTCCAGACAGCGCCGGAGGTTCGGTCAAAATTTCTTGGGGGCGTCCCTGACGATAGATTTCGACTTGACGTAATTTTCGGGCGATTAGCTATCCCAGTTGGACGCCGTTTTGCTGATACTCAACCATTTTCTCCTGGGTCTTTTTAAGGTTGTCGCTGGGGGAGAGTAGTTCTAAAACAAAGTCGGGGGCGATGGGGG
>JAYKIZ010000177.1:0-8291 GCA_035285965.1 Cyanobacteriota bacterium
AGCATAGAGTCCGAGGGAATGTAACGCGGCTCGGCGATAAAGAGGCGAATAACCAGCGCCAGGATCAGGGCGAAGGCCAACAAGCGGGCGTTTTCCCAGAAGGATTTCCAAAATTGAGAGGGGGAAGAAGCGGATTGAGTCATAGGGTTAAAGTATCCCACCGACGGCGGAAATTTGACTAGGGGGCGCTAGCGCCGTTTCCCTTCAGCGCCTCGATAAAAAGAGAGTCGGGTTTGCGGATCTGGTCGCCCTCTGTGTCCAGTTGGTAGTCTGAAAAGTTAGGAATCCGGCTCTCGGCGGCGCCGCAGATCTGGATCGCCTCAAAGCCTGTTTCCCGGAGCAACTGGGTTAAGGATAAATGGTCGTACATCCATTGATGGATTTCCCCCGAGCGCCGAAAGAGTCCTTCCCGGAAGGCGTCTCGGGCCTCGGCGCCGGCGGTTAGCCAGACCAGCCCTTCCGCTAGGGTTAAGCGCAGTTTTTGCCAGATCCAAGGCCAACCCTTGAGCTTCAGTTTTTCGAGAACGGATTTTTCTAGCGGCGCCGGCGCCCAGAATCCCTCCGCTTCCTGACCTAACCGACGGCGAATAAAGTCGGCGTTGACCAAATCTTTCTGCCGCAGATAGGCGCCCATTTCTCCTCCCGACTGATTTCTCAGCAGTTGATCCAATAACTCCAAGACGCTCCACTCGTAGTTGGCCAGCGCCTGGGGATCTCCCAACTCCGCAGCGGTTAAACACTGGAGGTAACTCTGGGCAATTCCCGCTAGATCGGGCACCGCTAACCGCGCAATTCCCCCCGGCTTCAGCGCCCGTTGGCAATCCAGGAGAAAGCGCCGAGCCAGGGGCCGGGGTAGATGCTCCAGAACATGGGAGCTATAGCAAACATCCACCGAGTCGTCGGCAAAAGGCAAGGGGCGACTAATATCGTAGGGCTGAACCTCGCCGGAGCGGGGCAGTTTATCCAAGTTGATCCAATCGGGGTGATAAACGCCCCCGCAACCGATATTGACCAATCGCATCTACGGCGCCGGGGTTCCGTCTACGGGAAGGGCTTGCTGTTGTTGCAGTTGGAGTTGTTGCTGTTTTTTAAACTCCTCCGCCGCCTTGTTGAGTTGCTGTTGGGTGTCTTCGGCGAAATCGTAGCCGTTGCGGCTCCGGCTCAGGTTGGCGTTGTGGATCAAGGACATGGGGTCAAAGCCGCTAAAGCTATTTTTGGACGGATCCTGCTCGTTGTTTTGGAAACCGTCGGCGTTGCCCGGCGCCCGGTATTGAGCCGAGGCGGAGGGAGCGAAAAGGGTTAAGGCGGCCAGCAGTCCGGCGCTGGCCCATAGAATTTTTTTCGTCATCGGTAAGATCCTCACAGGGAAAGAAAAGAGGGTAACCGGCGCTTTTGAGTTTACAAAAAACGGCGGCGCAAGAGGGGATAAATGAGCGCCAGCGCCGCCAGGTCAAAGACCATTAACAAAACCAGCGCTTGGCCAAAGCTAACGGCGCCGAAGGGGGCCGCCAACACCGTTTCCCCCAAATTCCAAACAGGATGGAGGTAGAGGTGACGGATAGGTTCGATGGCGTAGGTGAGGGGATTGAGGCTGGCTACCCATTGTAACCAAGGCGCCATAAAACTGAGGGGGGCTAGCGCCGTGCTGGCGAAGAGCAGGGGCAGGTTGGTCACAAAAATGACGGCGATTAGCTCGATATGCCCCGGCAGGGCGAAGGCTAAACCCAAGCTCAGCGCCGTTACCCCCAGCACAATTAAAAAGACAATGCCGGCGATGGTCAACAAACTTCCCAGACCCGGCAAACCGGCTCCCAACAGAGCGCTGGCCCCCACAATCACGGCGCTTTGGAGCAAACTCAGACTAATAATATAGAGCGTTGAAGCCACGACGATGGAGTAGCGGGAGGTCAACGGCGCCGCCAGCAGACGATTTAAAAAGCCAAACTCCCGGTCGAACATGACCGGCAGACCCGCGTTTAAAGCGCCGGAAAAGGCGGTAAAGACGATAATGCCGGGCGCCAAAAATTGGGCGTAGTTGAGGTCGTTGCCAAAGACCCCCTGGGGCGCTCCCACGAAAAGCGCGCCGAAGAGGACTAACCACATAAAGGGCTGAATGACCCCAGCCACGAGGGTGGAAGGGCGCCGTCGCAGTTGGATAAAGAGGCGAGTCGCCAGCGCCGCCACTTCCTGAGCAAAATCGCCGAGGGAAGACGAAGCGGGGGAACCGCCGATTACTTCCCCGCCGATGAGGGAATTTCTGGGGGTCAGACTTTGACTCATAGCAAAAGGGGGAAAAAATCTCAGGGTAATCCAGGTTCCCGCTTATTATAAAGCCTTTCCCCCCGGCGCTGGTTTTCCTGAGGGTCAAAATCCGGCCTATAATCAAGACCGACACCGTTTTTTGTTCCCCTCGCGCCGTCATGATGACCGACAAAACTAGCTTGATTAACCGCGTCAACGCCATCAAAGGCAAGCGAGAGTTTTTAGTCCGCCTCTCGGAACAAACCAACCTCGGTATTTTACAATTGGATGTCTCCCAAGCGCTGAGCGAACTTGACGATCTCCTCGAAGATTTTAAAGCCACCTTCCCCGAAATCGCCTAGGGGAGCTGGAAGCGAAAAACGGGTGCGGCAGGGGTCGAACCTGCGACCGTCCGCTTAGAAGGCGGATGCTCTATCCTCTGAGCTACGCACCCTTGGAGTCCTAACTATTTTGTCATATTTTTGAGGGGATGTCGGGAGAGCGCGCCTGAAGTTTTCAACGGAAACGGCGCCGGGGGGAGCCAGTCCCCCGCCAGAAAGCGTTAGACTCAAAGACCCACTCTCCCTTGGCTCTCTCTTCCATGGCGAAGCAATTTTCTTGGCAGTCGGTCGGCGCTTTATTCGCCCTTGGCTTAGGGTTAGGCGCCTGGGGCAATTACGCCTTCTTTCCCCGTCCAGACGCGATTCCTTCTCTGCCCCCGGTTTCCCTCAATCCCCTAGCCGCCAACGCTCAGTTCTCGAAGGGACGAGAGCTAAACTTTATCGCCCAGGCGGCCCAAGAAGTGGGGCCCGCGGTCGTGCGCATTGACTCGGCCCGGGCCTCGGCGCCGGAATCTTTACTCAAACCCTTTTTTGGCGACCGGTCGGCGCCGTCTAATCCCCAGGAGCGGGGCACGGGGTCGGGCTTTATTCTCAGTCCCGACGGCCGACTCCTGACCAACGCCCATGTGGTCGAGGGAAGCGAGCGGGTCAAAGTCACCCTTAAAAATGGTCAGGTCTACGAAGGCAAGGTGATTGGGGTCGATAAAATGACCGATTTAGCGGTGGTCAAAATCGACGCCCAGGCTTTGCCCGTGGTGCGTCTGGGACGTTCTGACGCGCTTCTGCCAGGGGAGTGGGCCATCGCTATCGGCAATCCCCTGGGCTTAGACAATTCCGTTACCGTGGGCATCATCAGCGCCCTGGGGCGCTCCAGCTCGGAAGTGGGAGTGCCGGACAAACGGGTGCGCTTCATTCAAACAGACGCGGCCATTAATCCCGGCAATTCGGGAGGGCCCCTCCTCAACGCAGAGGGAGAAGTGATTGGAGTCAACACCGCCATTCGGGCCGACGCCCAGGGTCTAGGGTTCGCCATTCCTATCGAAACGGCCCAGCGGGTGGCGGAACAATTAGTCCGGGACGGTAAAATTCAACATCCCTACTTGGGTATTCATATGGTCACGCTAACGCCGGAACTGGCGAAGGAACTGCGTCGGGAGGACAAACTGCCCTTTCCCCTAACGGCTGAAGCGGGGGTTCTCATCATTCAGGTAATGACGGATTCTCCCGCCGACCGAGACGGGCTAGAAGCGGGAGACGTGATTTTGTCGGTCGGCGACCGGCCCGTGACAACCGCCGCGGAGGTGCAGGAACAGGTGGAAGCCAGCGCCATCGGCCAACCCCTCTCCATTGCCATTCGCCGGAGCCGGAGCCAGAAGACCTTGCAGGTTCGTCCCGGCCCCTTTCCCGAATCGGACTAGGGCCTACATGCGAGTCCACTCGCTCAGGCGCCAAAGGCCGATGAACCAAACCGCGGCGATAAAGGCGCCTAGATTCCATTTCACAGAATTTCGCAGAAGGTCAAACCGCTGTTGTTTGAGGGCCTCCTGAAGCTGAGCGCCGAGTTTTTCCCGAGCGCCGCGGATAAAGGTGTTTAAATCTCCTTTGATCGAATCAATGGATTGTCCCGGCGCCGGACTGACCTGTAGCCCCCCTTGGTTAAGCAGATAGATCACCTCGCTGAGTTGAGCTTCCGTGACCAGGTTGGGAATCCGACTCTCCACCGAGCGGATGGCGTTGAGTTGGCTTTCTTCGGTGCGGTTAATTTGGCGCTGATTAAGCTGATCAATACGGACGGTGTTGAGAATCCCGAGGGGCACTAACAGAAGATAAAGAATACCAATCAGCAGGGTCAGCCAGGAAAGCAATTTCAGGAAACGCAACTCCCACTGACCCCGCTCCAGTTCGGCGCCGGCGAAAACGAGAGAGAGGCCCAATAAGGGGATAATCGCCTTATCCACTAATAGACCGATGGTCTGAAACTCCCAAATCGGATTCATAAACTTGAGGGGAGTCAAGGTATAAATCCAGTCGATCAGGGTAAAAATCAGCAGACCATAGCCTAGCCAACGCAAAATTTGCAGGGCTTGGCGAACGCTAAAATCTAATTCCTGAAACTCGGTGGGCGGCGGCGGGGTCAGTTCTGGGTCGTCGAAGGGTCGCATAGGAAAATAGTCGGACAATCAAAAGGGCTTAATTAATACGACGAAGCCACTATAGACCAAAGGGGGGCCCAACGGTCAATCCGATTCTCTAAGCCTATTGCTAAACCGGCTTTAATATTAGGGTAACTTATTTTTTAGTCATTAAGGTTTAGAGATGAAAAAAAGACTCCTATCTCTTTTTTCAGGATGCGGGGGGATGGACTTAGGTTTTGAGGGCAATTTTAAGGTTCATCTCGATTGCCTCAACCTAGAACTTTACCCCCATTGGCTAAAGGGTAAGTCCGAGGATTGGGAAATTCTAGCGCCGACGGCGTTTAATCTGGTCTTTGCCAATGATATTTTACGGTCGGCCCGTAGCGCCTGGGTGACCTACTTTGGAGAACGGGGCTACGCTCCCGAGCTTTTTCATTTAGCCAGTATTGTCGATTTGGTGAAACAGCGCCGGGCCAATGAGTTTAATTTTCCCCCAAAGATTGACATTGTGACCGGCGGCTTTCCCTGTCAAGACTTCAGCGTCGCCGGTAAACGCAAGGGGTTTAATTCTCATAAAAGCCACCAGGGCAAGCTTTTGGAAAAGCATGAAGACTCGACTCTCGAAAATCGCGGCGCCCTCTATCGCTGGATGCGGGAGGTGATCGCTCTGACCAATCCCAAGGTTTTTATCGCTGAAAATGTGGATGGATTAACCTCTCTCAAAGGCGTGATGGACGTGATCCAAGAAGATTTTAGCAACCTAGGGGAGCACGGTTTTCTAGTCATCGCTCAGGTGTTATACGCGCCGGACTTTGGCATTCCCCAATCCAGAAAGCGGGTCTTTTTTATGGGTTTAAATAAAGCTTTTCTCCATCCTACGGCGCTGAAGTCTCTGGAAGAGAATCCTCTGGCCCCGGACTATACTCCCCTTCCGCAACCGACCCATAGCAATCCCCAAACCCCCAGTTTATGGACTCAAGGTCTGATCATTAATCCTAAATTACTGCGACCCTACGCAACGGTAAGTCGAATTTTAGCGGGTCTAGCAGAGCCGGAGGAGGAACAGTTTGATCTCGCCCAAAGGGCCTATTCTAAAGCCCGTTATTTTCCCAAAACCCAGGGGCAAGTCGAGGTCAAACCTCAGGGTTTAGCGCCGACGATTCGCTCGGAGCACCATGGTAATATCGAGTTTCGGCGCTTGTCCAAGGAGTTGGGCGGTCAATGGTTAGCGGAATTAGAGGCCGGGAAACCCCAACGGCGTCTCACTGTGAGGGAATGCGCCCGTCTGCAAACGTTCCCCGATGATTATTCCTTTGTGCGTCCCAAAAAAGATTACCCGGATCTTTTTCTCGGCGCTAGCGACGCCTATAAGTTAATTGGCAACGCTGTGCCGCCCCTCTTGGCTTATCATCTGGCTAAGCGTTTAGAGGTTGTTTGGGAGCGCCTGTTTGATTGAAGAGAAACTTTTAGCATAAAATGGCGGTGTGGATTACTGGAAACGGCGCCGGAGGGTTCTGTTGTGACGTCATCTCTCTACGAACAAGATATTTTATTATGGGCTGAGGAAACTGTTCGGCGCTTAAAAGCCCAGGATTTTGAACATCTAGATCTAGAGCATCTCATTGAGGAGGTAGAGGCCTTGGGGGTTTCCCAAAAGCGCGAGTTACTCAGCCGGTTGATTGTTCTTTTAGAGCATTTGTTGAAGCGATTGTATGTTAATCTACCGGAAAATTATCGAGGTTGGGAGCAGACAATCCGAACCCAGCGCACGGAGTTGGATATCCTAATCATCCAGGTTCCCAGTTTAAAATTGCTCTGGGAGCAAAGTTTTACGGAGGCGTGGCGCCGGGCGCTGGCGAATGTGAAAAGCGAGTATCCGTCGGCGGTTTTCCCGGAAATTTGGCCCTTTGCTTCAGACCGGAAAACCCTCCTAACGGCGGCGCTTTGGGAGATAATTTAATTCTTTTCCTGCGCAACCAGATTAACAATTGATTCACCGCACAAACATAAAAAATCAGTGAACGAACTACATTCATGTTTGTTCACCTCATACTTCTCTTCGGTCAAAGGGTTGATGTCGGCTTCGTGGACAATAATATTTCTCCGATTGGCAATTAATTTTAAAGTGGTTTTGACGGTTTTTTCGTCCATCGCCATTGCCTGAGCAATTTTTCTCCATTTAAATTTTTCTTCCCAAATATAGCTAAGTCCTTCTGCTATTTTTTCAGGTTCTTGATAAGAAATTATTTTTAGTTTCTTGACAATGGCTTCTTCAAAAATATATTCTCTTGGCGGAATAGTCGCTGAAGTCAGTTCATTATAAGTTGAAATGGAAATTGATTCCGCTAAATATTTGGGAGTGGGCGGTCTTCTATGAGTAAAAATTTCCATCATACCAATACGAATAACATCATGAATCAGCTTGTCAAAGGCGCTGACTGAGTAAACCATTTGCGCCCTTAATAGATCATCAAAGGAGTAGGGAACTATAATAGAAGTCTCTAAAAATTCATACAATCCAGTCAAATTTCTGGCGTCTCGGATATTTGAACGAAAGAGATCTAAAGCTTTATACATACCCTAATAAATGAACTAAATGACCACTTAACATTTCAAATTGAGTTTTAAATGTATCTCGCTTTTTTTTCAGCTCTTGTAAAACAGTTCCAACTTCATTAATTTCGTTATCTGATAATTCAAATACCGGAACGCCTACTCTGCGAGATTTGGGTAAGAGTCCTTGAAAATCTGGTATTTCTGCTAAACAATACCCGCTCTGAATAAAATCTTCAGTATATTGCTCGGGCGTAAGCGTCATCCCAATCTGGGCAACAGCATTAAAAAATTTACCTTGTAAGAGTTTTTTAATTTCCGTAATATTATCTCGGTAAGGCTTAGCCGCAATTCCATTGCGAATATTAAAGCGTTGAATCAAACTACCCAAAAATTTAGGTTCTCCGGGTAGCAAGGGATAGGCGGAATCGGCAAATAATTCAACCGCGTCTTTTTTCCATAAAACCCATTTAGGCAAAATATTGGTTAATGTCTCAATGGCCATGAGGGAAAAGGGATCGGGATTTGTGGGAAGGACTAACCCATGGGCGGAGAGGAAGAAGTTTTGATTAATGGCGCTTAAACCTGGATTTAAGTCAATTAATGTATAGTCGATACTATACTTATTTTCGGTTAGAGTCATCAACTCAGAAAACGCGCCGGGTAAATTCTGTAAAGTCGTAATTGCGTTATGGGAAGTTTGGGCGAAAGTTAGGGCGGAGTCATACTCGGATAAGTTAGCATGACCGGCTAATAAATATAGAGACGGCGCTCTCTCCGGCGAAAAACAGTCTACCGCTTGGATAGGAACGGGTTTTCCGGTAAAAGCAACTTGAACGCCATCTTTGATATTTTGGAGTCGAGTCGATTCATTAAGATAATATTCTTCAAACTCCTCCCTTAAAATCATACTCGATAGATTACATTGTGGATCGGCGTCAACTAAGAGCACGTTATAATGCTTAGAAAGCATCCAGCCAATGTTATAGATAGAAGTCGTTTTACTGACTCCTCCTTTGTG
>JAYKIZ010000178.1:0-2664 GCA_035285965.1 Cyanobacteriota bacterium
GCCAGAACCTTAATGCCCGTGGGCACGGCGATCAGCATGGTGGAAGCCATAAAAAACATCCGCATCCAGTTGGGGGTGGCGCTGGTGAACATGTGATGAACCCAGACAAAGGTGCCCTGACCGGCGATGAGAATGGAGGAAATGGCGACGGTTTTATACCCAAACAAGGGTTTGCGGGCAAAGACCGGCAGAACTTCCGAAAAAACGCCAAAGGCCGGCAGGGCCATCACATAAACCGCCGGGTGGGAGTAGAACCAAAAAAGATGTTGGTAAATAATCGGATTGCCGCCGCTAAAGGGGGCAAAAAAATCCGTCCCAAAAGAGAGGTCAAAAAGCAACATAATGGCCGCGCCGGTGAGCGCCGGTAGGCAAAAGAGTTGCAAAAGTTGGGCGCTGAGGATCGTCCAAACATAGACCGGCATTTTTAGCCAGGTCAACCCCGGCGCTCGCAGTTTGACAATGGTGGTGACGAAATTGATCCCCCCCATGATGGAGGAAATTCCCGATAGCGCCACCGCTAGGAGCCAGACCAACTCGCCGTTAATAAAATCCCCGGAGGGGTTCTGGATACTGACCGGGGGATAAGACCACCACCCCGCCTGAGCGGCGCCGCTGGGGAGAAAAAAACTGGAAACGAGTAATAAACCCACCACCGGCATGATCCAAAAGGCGATGGCGTTGAGAACCGGAAAGGCCATATCCCGAGCGCCGATCATCAAGGGAATGAGGTAATTGGCCAACCCCACATTGGCGGGCAAAATCCACATAAAAATCATGATGGTGCCGTGGAGCGTAAACAGTCCGTTATAGAGCGTCCGATCCACCACGTCTAACTGGGGGGTCAACAATTCCGCCCGGATCATCATGGCCAGCAAACCGGCGATGAGGAAAAAGCAAAACGCGAGAAGTAAGTACTGAGTTCCGATAACTTTGTGGTCAACGCTAAAGCTGAAATAGCGCCGCCAGCCGGGCTGGGGATTTTCCAAGGGGTTGGAGGTCAGGGAGGTCATAACCAAGAGGAAAAGGTCGCTGAAGTTTCCCCAGCCTACCATCCCCCTTAACTCTTAATCTGTTCTGGCTTTAAGGAATACGCATAGGCGACAAACCCTGTTCGCCCTAACTTTTCCCTAACTTTTCCCTGACAGACAAACGGCGCCGTAATTCCTAGGATGAAGAAATCAATCTTCCTCGGCGTTTTTGCCAGCCGCCTAATCCTTAGAGGTCATTTGACCGTGAACAAAGAACAAGCCATTCGAATTATAGAACATCTACGAGGAAAGCAACTTTCTCCCCTAGAAACGATGATTGTGTCGCAAGCATGGGATGATCAATCTTATGATCATATTTGTGAAAATAGTCAATACGAGCTTCAATATGTCAAAAAAGTCGGCGCTCGTCTCTGGCGGGAGGTCTCCGAGTTGACCGGCGCTTGGATCAATAAGCGCAATTTTTGCTCGGCCATACGGCGCTACTACTACAACCAGTTACCTCAGACCGAACGCTGTCGCTTACTCGCCGCCAGTTGGGAAGCCGCCGTCAGCGGAGAAAAACAGACCTCTCACTTACTTGGTTCCTCGGTTAAAAACTCTTGCTTTTTACCGGTAATCCCAAAGCGTTCTGTCCTGAGCAAGGCCGAAGGGAGTTGAGGGGGCGATAATTCCCGGCAGATTAGACAGGTTTAAGGGACGACTCTTTGGACAACCCAAGCCGGGGAGATGACTTGCGCCTGGGCGCCGTACTGGAGAATACGCTGGCGAAACCAGAAGAGATAATCCTCTTGGCTGGCTAGCTCGACGTAATTTTCCCCCAGGTTACGCTCGATCACGGTCTCCCGGCGCCGGCGGGGTTGGTAATGGGCGAGGGGGCCGGTCAAGCGGTAGCGGATGGTCAGTTCGGGAAAGCTGGAAAATGTCCAGTGGGTGCGGGAGACGGCGCCGATCTTTAAAATTCGGTCGAGACGAAAGAGGCGATTTTGCTCGATATTCGGGGTTTTCAGAAATTCGGGAGACGGCGCGTCGGGAACGTAGGCGAACAGGTACAGACTACCCTGATGGAGTCGCAATTCGGCGCGGTCTAGCTCCCAGCTTTTTTCGTTGCCCTGGGCGCTCTGGTAATGGAGGGTAAAGCGGCGCTGTTGTTTGAGGCGCTCTTGGATTTCCGCCATCAGCGCCCGTAACTCTGGGGAACTGTAGTCGGCGGGGGGAGAGAAGTCGGTATGGAGGTCGGCGGGGCGGTCGCTTTCCTTTAGGGGCGCAATGAGGCTGAGTTGGCTGGCGTGGTGGTTAAAGCCCAGATCTTCAAGAAGTTGGGCGGCTAGCGCTAGGGCCTGTCTTTGCTCGACGGTGAGGAGGACGGGAAACTGGGATTCTCGAAGTTCGTAGGGGCGGTTGGGGGCGCTGTGGATGACAAAGCCGCAGTCCCGCAGGCGGGCGATGGCCCGGGTGAGTTTTTGGGGGATGTCTTCCGCGGATTGTCCCTTTTGCTCTAGGAATCGTTCCAAATGTTCGGCTAGGTCTTTGCGGCGCCAAGGGCGCTCTGCCAAGGCTTTGAGGATTTCCAAGGCGAAGCCCAGTTGGTTAAAGCTTTGACGCACTATCAAGGAAAGAGAGCGATTAATCCAATATGGAGTGAAGAGGAGATCCAAGATCCAGCTTGATGCCTCAC
>JAYKIZ010000179.1:0-5744 GCA_035285965.1 Cyanobacteriota bacterium
CCATTATCCGCGGCTCCGTCGCCAATGTGGCGGTGGCCATCGAAGCGGGCATGGCGGAAGCGGAGCGGATTGGGGAACTCCATGCGGTGATGATTATCCCCCGCCTGCTGGAGGATTTGGAGCATACTCTGCCGGTGTCCAATTACTGGCTGGACGAACAGGAACCGCTACCGATGCTGTTGCCGAAACAACAGGGAGAAAAACAACGGGAGTTGGTGGCTCTGCCGGAGTTGGAAAAGGCGGTTTTGGCGATGCCCCAAAAAGAGTTAGAAATCGAGATTCTGGAATAGAGGCCAGCCCCTCTTTTAACCATCCTTACCCAGCCCCCCTAACCCCCCAATTCTGGGGGGAACCGGATTAAGCGTCCGCTTTCCCTAGGGTAAAGACCGGCGGCGAGGCGGCGCTGGCGGTAACGTTAACCCGAGCGCCGACGGGGAGATGAGTTTCTAGGGGGGCGCGGGCGTGGAGTTGACAACCGCTGGGGGTTTCCAAACAATAGCGATACTCTCGTCCCAAAAATTGCCGGTCCCGAATGATTAACGTTCCCTCCGGGTCGGGCCGGAGATCCAGTTCTTCTTCTCGGATCATCACTTCCGCCGCCAGACCCGGCGCTTCCGGTTGGAGTAGGGGCCAGTCTCCCAACTCCGTCCGCCAACAGTCCCCGCAAGACTGAGCGGGCAAAAAGTTGGCTTGGTTGACAAATTCCGCCACAAAGCGGGAGGCGGGACGGGTGTAAATGTCCTCCGGCGCGCCCCATTGCTCTAAAATCCCCCCCCGCATCACCCCGATCTGATCGGCGATGGCCAGCGCCTCTTCCTGGTCGTGGGTGACAAAGATGGCGGCCATCTGGGCGGCCTTGAGAATATGGCGAATTTCGTGCCGTAGGCGCTGACGCACTTGCACGTCGAGGTTGCTCAGGGGTTCGTCCAGAAGCATCAAACTGGGGCGGGGCGCCAGCGCCCGGGCCAGAGCGATCCGTTGTTGTTGCCCGCCGGAGAGTTGGTGGGGGTAACGGTTCCCCAGATCCGCCAAGCCCACCAGGGTTAACACTTCTTTGACCCTATCTTTGACTCCGCTTTTGCCTAAACTTTTGAGTTGAGTCTGCAAACCAAAGGCGACGTTATCCGCCACCGTTAGATGGGGAAAAAGGGCGTAATCCTGAAAGACCATGCCGGTTTGGCGCCGTTCCGGCGGTACGAGACCTTCTGGCCCGGAAAGTTGTCGTCCGTCCAATTCAACCCGTCCCTGGCTCGGGGTCTCAAAACCGGCAATAATTCGCAACAGCGTGGTTTTGCCGCAGCCAGAGGGGCCCAACAGTCCGAGAATTTCTCCCGGCGCTAGGGTAAAACTCACCCCCTGGAGGACGGGGTGGCGGGGAGAGGAGAAATATTTGCCCAGCCCTTCCACCCGGAGTAAAGCGGGGCGAGCGGAAGCGGTTTGGGGTAGAGCGGAATTTAAGGTGGCGGTCATGGAGCGGCCGTCGAGTCTTTAAAATAGTAGGGGCATGACTCCCTAAGTAAGAATCATTCGCAAATATTAGCATAACCCATGGCGTTTCCTCCTCCAGATAACTCCCCGTTTTTTCCCTGGGACACCGTCTTTGCGCCCCAGGGCGCCGAATTTCAAGCGGTTCGACGGGGTTTAGGCTCCAGAGTGACGGCCATTCCCGTCGGCGCCGACGCCGTAACGGACTATTTAAATCAATGGCGCTTGGGATTAACCGCGCCGCCCCAGAGGGTTTTAATCTTGGGTTTAGCGGGCGGTTTAACGGCAGACCTCAAAATCGGAGACGTAACTTTAGCGGAAACCTGCCGGCGCCAAGACTCGCCCCAGGTTTGGCTGACCGACCCCGAAAGCAACGCCCGCCTAGAGAGAAAATTGGGCAACATTCAACGAGTTCATAGCTTAACGGTTCCCCAACCCCTCTGGCGAGAACAGGAAAAACGGCGCCGCGCTAGCCAATATTCAGCCCAGATAGTGGAGATGGAAAACAGCGCCATTCTGGCCTTTTTCACCCCCAGCCAAACGCCGGTTGCCATCCTGCGGGTGATTAGCGACGGATTGAGGGGAGATTTACCCAACCTGGAGGGGATTTATAACGCCCAAGGACAGTTAAAGCCAGAGCGGCTCCTCCTCGCGTTTGCCCGCAATCCACCCGCCGCCCTACGGTTAGTCCGGGGATCTTTGACGGCGCTGGGGGTTCTGGAAAATCTAACTCGGCGCTTGGCTCAGAGGCCTTGGGAAGAGAGTCGGCCTTAACGCAAAAAAACTTTTTCCTAATCCCTTGACAGAAATTCCCCAAAATGCGATAGTGATAGTTTGTGTGAACTTTACTTTAAGAAAATCTCTTGGCTAACGTTATCGTCATCGGCGCTCAGTGGGGCGACGAAGGAAAAGGGAAGATTACCGATTTACTGAGTCGTTCCGCCGATGTGGTGGTGCGGCCCCAGGGGGGCGTGAACGCTGGACACACCATTGTGGTCAAGGGTCAAACCTTCAAACTCCACCTGATCCCGTCGGGCATTCTTTACCCAGAGACAGAATGTATTATCGGGTCGGGGACGGTGATCGACCCCCAGATTTTACTAGAGGAGATGGATCAACTGGCGGCGCTGAACGTCTCCGTGGAGCGTCTCTACATTTCCCAAACCGCCCATGTCACCATGCCCTACCATCGTTTGTTAGATCAGGCGTCGGAGGAAAAACGGGGCGAGCATAAAATTGGCACCACGGGCCGGGGCATTGGCCCCACCTACGCCGATAAATCCGAGCGCACCGGCATCCGGGTGGTGGATTTGATGGAGCCGGAGACGTTAGAAAAAAAATTGGCTTGGACGATCAACTATAAAAATGTCGTCCTCGATAAACTCTACGAACTGCCGCCCCTGGACGTGGACGCCGTCATGGCGGACTATCTGGCCTACGCCGAGCGCCTGCGGCCCCATGTGGTGGACAGTTCCCTGAAAATTTACGAAGCGATTAAAGCGCGGAAAAATATTCTCTTTGAAGGCGCCCAGGGCACCTTACTCGATTTAGACCACGGCACCTACCCCTACGTCACCTCCTCCAATCCCATCGCCGGCGGCGCCTGCGTCGGGGCGGGTATCGGCCCCACCATGATCGACCGGGTCATCGGCGTGGCCAAGGCCTACACCACTCGGGTGGGGGAAGGCCCCTTTCCCACGGAGTTAAGCGGAGAACTCAACCAACACCTCTGCGACCGCGGCGCCGAATTTGGCACCACCACTGGCCGGCGCCGGCGTTGCGGCTGGTTTGACGGGGTGATCGGGCGTTACGCGGTGCGGATCAACGGTTTGGACTGTCTGGCCATCACCAAGCTGGACGTTCTCGACGAACTGGAAGAGATCAAAGTTTGCGTCGCCTACGAGCTAGACGGCGCCACCTGCGACCACTTCCCCGGCAACGCCGCCCAGTTCGCCCGTTGTCGTCCCCTCTACGAAACCCTCCCCGGTTGGCAATGCTCCACGGCCCACTGCCGTACCCTGGAGGATCTGCCCCAAAAGGCGCTGGACTACCTCAAGTTCCTCGCGGAGTTGATGGAGGTGCCCATCGCCATCGTCTCCCTCGGCGCCAGTCGAGACCAGACTATCATCGTCGAAGACCCCATCCACGGCCCCAAACGGGCGCTGTTGGACGCGACCGGTCTGCCGGTGGAAACTTAACAGTTATCAGTTAACAGATATCAAATATCAGTTAACCACTTAAAGCTTGGGGACGCGATTCCTCGTTTTTCTATCTACTCACCCTTCAACCCTGAATAATTACCATGTCCCTGACCATTGAATGCCAAAAACGCGCCGAAAATAGCAAACCCCGGGCCCTGCGGAGAGAGGGTCTGATCCCCGCCACTCTCTATGGCCACAACGGCGCCGAATCCGTGGCCCTGACGGTTGACCACAAAGCCGCCACCACGCTTCTCCGTCACGCGAAGGAAAACGACACGGTGATCGAGGTGCAAATCCCCGACCTCAACTGGCAGGGTCAGGCGCTGATCCGGGAAATTCAAGCCCATCCCTGGAAACGCAATCTCTACCACCTCAGTTTCTTCGCCGTTAAGTAAGGCCTTTAGCGGCGGTTTGAAAACTCCCCTACACTTCGACTGCCCTCAGCGCCCCTCCTGAGGGAACGACGGTCAAGGTGGGGAGTTTTGGCTTTTGATACAGTCTTTGTAGCTGTAGTTAAACCCGTGAAATACAGCCTAAAGATGTCGTAATGTTAATTTTAGTAACAAAAGATACCGTTTGCGGAAGATTAGAAAAAATCATGCTAAGGTGAAACTATAGCAATCTTTCTATGTCCGCTCCCCTAGGAGGGTGAACCCCATGAACAAAAATCGTCAACAGTCTCTAACCCAAGCCGCCATCGCCCACAAAGAAACCCTGCGCAAAAACCTCCAACACCGTCTGGAACTGGCTCGGGCTAACGGCAACGACTCCCTCGTGAGCCAACTGGAAGCGGAAGCGGCTTACCTGCACCTGTAAATTAGACCGGTAGATTGGTTCTTCCCCCTGAATCAGTATTCATTGCTCTAACCCAGAGATTACGGCCCGAGAAAAAGGCGCCGTAATTTTTTTTGTTCTTGGCCGCTGTCCCCCACTCCCCCTAGGATTGAAAAGAATCGGCAAGGGGGCCAGATGGATTTACTCGGGGCGGCGAAACGGGGCGATGGGCAAGGGGTTCGGGCGGCGCTGAGCCAGGGAGCGAATCCGAATCAAACGGATCCGCAGGGCCATACAGCTCTTTTATACGCCGTCCATCAAGGTAATCTCGCGCTGGCGGAAGCGCTCCTCAGCGCCGGAGCGGCGGTTGATTTAGCGAAAACGCCCCAGGGCTTAACGCCCCTGATGCTAGCCGCGGCTAGGAGAGAGCGACAAATGACGGAGCTTTTACTCCGGGCCGGCGCCGATCCCAATCGGGTCAATGAAGACGGCAGTACGGCCTTGATGGTGGCCGCATACCGGGGCGATCCCGTTTTAACGGCCCAGTTGCTTCAGTCCGGCGCCGATCCTAATCTAGTGGACAAACAGGGAGACAGCGCCCTAGGCTTGGCGATTCGGGGTAATTTTCCGGCGCTGATGACTCAACTGCTCCAGGCCGGCGCCGATCCCTGTCAGGGGGACTGTTGGTTTACGGCGGCCAGCGAAAATCAGGGGGACTGCTTACAGGTTCTGCTCGATCTGGATTGGGACGTCAACCTCAGGAACGAAGAGGGGGAAACGGCGCTGCATTTGGCTTGTTTGGAAGGGCATCTAGGAATTGTTAAGCGACTGCTTCAGGCCGGCGCCGAGATTAACCCGCAAACGGAGCTAGGGGACACGCCTCTGGCCCTAGCGACCCTCCAAGGTCATGGAGAAATTGTCCGATTTTTGCTCGACCAGGGCGCCGATCCCAATTTAGGCGTTCCGGGAGAAACGCCGTTAACCCTCGCCTTGCAGATCCCGTCTCCTCTCGGAGAAACTTTAACGGCGCTGTTGTTAAAATTCGGCGCCGTTCCCCAGGGGGCGGATTTAATCGGGGCGGCGGAAGCGGGAGAAACCGAGAAAGTTCGCTTGCTCCTAGAAGCGGGAGCAACCGTTAACGCCCAAGACCCAACGGGAGCCACGGCCCTGATGCGGGCCAGTTTTCGGGGTCATCAGCAGGTCGTGGCCCAATTACTAACGGCGCCGGGGCTAGATCTGGAGATTAAAAATCGAGGCGGCCATCGGGCGCTAGATTTAGCTCAG